>JAKDNL010000129.1 GCA_030451825.1 Pseudonocardia sp.
GTGCACGTGTTGTTGCAGCCCACCGAGATCGACACCCAGCCGGCGTAGGCGGACTCGCGCCGCGCCGGCAGCGTCGACGGGAACACCTCGAGCGACTCGGCGATCTCCACCTCGGCCCGCGCGTTGTGCCGGGCCCGGTCGAGCAGTACCGGCAGGGCGTGCACGTTGTGCGTGCCGAACACGACGTCCACCCACGGCGCGCGCGCCGTGATCGAATCGCGGTCCTTCTGTGCCAGGCATCCGCCGACCGCGATCTGCATGTCCGGGTTGGCGTCCTTGGCCGGACGCAGGCGGCCGAGGTTGCCGTAGAGCTTGTTGTCCGCGTTCTCGCGCACCGCGCAGGTGTTGAACACGACGACGTCCGCGGCGTCGGGGTCGGCCGCCCGGGAGTACCCGGCGGCCTCGAGCAACCCGGCCATCCGTTCGGAGTCGTGCACGTTCATCTGGCACCCGTAGGTGCGCACGGCGTAGCTGCGGCTCACACCCGCCGAGGGTAGGCGTCGTGGCGGCGGCCCGCCGCACCGCCCGCACGGCGCGCGGCTCTCGACCGCGAGTGGTCCGCACCGCCACAATGCGCGCGTGGAGCCGGGGGGATCACCGCAGGTACGGCGGCGGGTCGTGCTGCGCGCGGCCGGCGTCCTCGCCGCCGCGCCGGTGAGCGCGGCCTGCACCGGTTCCCCGCCCACCCCGCCGCTGGTGATCGCCGGCGGCGTCGCGCCCGGGGTCTACGTGAACCTGGCCCAGGCGCTGGCCGACATCTGGGCGCAGCGCCTGGAACTCGACGCCGCGCCGACGGTACTGACCACGGCCGGGTCGAGCCAGAACATGGAGCTGCTCCGGAGCGGGGCGGCGCAGGTCGCGATCAGCCAGGTCGACGTGGCCGAGATGTTCGCGAACCGGATCGAGGCCTCCTCCCCGCGCTCCCCACGCGCGCTGGCACGGCTCTACGACGACGCCACGCACGTCGTCGTCCGCCGCGACGCGCCCTACACACGGCTCGCGGACCTGCGCGGCGCCCGGGTCTCGATCGGGCCGTCCGGCAGCGGCTACCAGCCGATCGCGACGCGGCTGCTCGACGTCGCCGGCGTCGGGGTCGCCGGGCTGGGCACCCGCGCCGAGCTGGGACTGCCCGACGCCGCGGCCGCGCTGCGCGACGGCGGGATCGACGCGTTCTTCTGGTCCGGTGGCGTGCCCACCGACGGCATCCGGGCGCTGGCCGCCGAGCTGCCGATCCGGCTGCTCGACCTGGCCGACCTGCTGCCCCGCCTGCGCGAACGCTTCCCGGTCTACTCCGTGGGCACCGTCCCGGCCGCCCCCTATGGGTTGCCCGGACCGGTCAGCACCCTGACCGTGCGCAACGTCCTGCTCGTCGTGGCCGGAATGCCCGCCGAGCAGGCGCGGACGCTGATCGACGCCGCGTTCGCCGAGCAGCCCTCGCTGGCGGCCGCGAGCCCGGCCGCGGTCACGATCGACTCCCGCTCGGCGATCGGCACCCAGCCGATCTCCCTGCACCCGGGCGCCGAGGAGTTCTACCGCTCCACCAAGGGGTACTGATCAAACGCTGACCGGGCGGCGGCCGAGCCGGCGCGGCTACCGGTCGACGTCCCCAGGATTCTGCCGGACATCCTCGGCCCCGTTCCGGTCCGCCACGGCCAGGAGCGCGGTCACGACCAGCCCACCGCCCGGGCCGGACCCGAGCCGGAACTCCCCGCCCGCCAGCTCCACCGTCCGCTCGGCGATGGCCAGGCCGAGCCCGCTCCCCTCCACGTTGGTCTGACCCGGCGCCCGCCAGAACCGGTCGGTCGCCCGCGCCATCTGCTCGGCGTCCATCCCCGGCCCGCCGTCGGCCACCGCGACACCGACCCGGTCGTCTTCGTCGTCCAGCGTCCGCACCCGGATGTCCGAGCCGGACGGCGTGTACTTCAACGCGTTGTCCAGCACGGCGTCCAGGACGGTCTCGATCCCGCCGGGCGCGATCCGGGCCCGTAGCCCGTGCGGGCCGGAGCGGCGCAGCGTCACCCCCTGGTGCTCGGCCAGCGGGCGCCAGGCCTCCAGCCGGTCGTCCACGGCGTGGTCCACGTCGGACTCGCCGGCGCCCTCCGGTACCTGCTCGGCGCGGGCCAGCGCGAGCAGCCCGTCCAGCACCCGGGACAGCCGCTGCGCCTCCTCCAGCGCGGCCAGGTGGTCGTCCGCGCCGTCGGTGCGCACCTGTCCATCCAGGTTGGACAACCGCAGGTGCAGCGCGGTCAGCGGGTTGCGGAGCTGGTGGCTGGCGTCGGCGACGAACGCACGCTGCGCGGCCATGGCCTGGGTGACGGTCTCGGTCATCCGGTCGAACGAGGTGGACAGCCGTCGCAGCTCCGGCGGACCGGCGCGTTCGGCGACCGGATCGGCGTCACCACCGGCCAGCACCGACGACACGACCCGGCCCATCCCCTCGTCGAGGCGCCGGACCGGGCGCAGGATCCAGGCCACCACCGGCAACGCGACCAGCACCCCGAGCAGCAGTGCCAGCAGCACCGCTCCGACCACCACGGACCAGGTGCGCAGCTCGCCGCCACGCAGCGCGTCGGTCGGCGAGACGGTGACCGCGGCGCCGACCACCTCGCCGTCGACGAGCACCGGCTCGGCCAGCACGATCGGGCGGGCGTCCCAGGGCAACAGCAGGTCGTAGGCCGTCGAGCGGCGCCCGGCCAGCGCCACCCGCAGGCGGTGCTGGGCGTCCGGGGAGAGCTGCGGGGGCTGCGCGCGGGAGGAGGCGACGACCTGCCCGGTCCGGTCGTAGACCTGCACGGCCACGCCGTAGACCTCGTCGTAGCGCGCGATCTCGGCGGCGAACGCGACCGTCGAGGACCGCCCCGCGTCGGACTCGATCAACGGGCGTTGCGCGCTCGAGGCGAACGAGATGGTGTCGGTGAGCCGGTCGGTGAACACCTCCTCCTGGCTGCGCCGGGAGTCGATCATGCCCAGCGGCACGCCCAGCCCGACCGCGAGCAGGCCGACCAGGACCAGCACGATGATCAGCAGCCTGCTGCGCATCCCGGCTCACCCGCCGGGGGCGAAGCGGTAGCCGACCCCGCGCACGGTCTGCACCAGCTCGGGGCGGCCGAGTTTCGTGCGCAGGGTGGCCACGTGCACGTCGAGGGTCCGGTTCGCGCCCGGCCAGCTCTTGCCCCACACCTCGGCGACGATCTGGCTGCGTGTGCAGACCGCGCCGTCGGCGCGCGCGAGCATGGCCAGGACCTGGAACTCCTTGCGGGTGAGCGCGACGTTCTCGCCGGTCACGACGACCAGGTGCCGGTCCAGGTCGACCCGCACGTCACCCACCTCGACGGTGTCCTCCCCCGTGCCGGAACCCGATCCGGACCCGCCCGGCACCCGACGGCGCCGGTGCACCGCGTGCACCCGCGCCACCAGCTCGCCGATGTCGTAGGGCTTGACCAGGTAGTCGTCAGCGCCGGAGTGCAGGCCCAGGATCCGGTCGTCGACCTCGCCGCGGGCGGTCACCACGAGCACCGGCACCTCGCTGATCTCGCGGATCGCGCGGCAGACGTCCATCCCGTCGATGTCGGGCAGGCCCAGGTCGAGCAGGACGACGTCGACCCCGCCGAGACTGTCCACCGCACCGCGGCCGTGGCCGAGACGCGTCGTGGTCATGCCGTGGCGGTGCAGGGCGGGCCGCAGCGCGGCGGCGACACGGTCGTCGTCCTCGATCAGCAGGATGTGCACCGGTCCCCTCTCCGCCCGCCGCCGGGAATGTCGTTATCGCAGCGCAACCCTAAGCGTTGCTCAAGGTGGTGGACTGCTGTGTCCGATCCGCCCAGGCTTCGGCCCATGCCCGGAGGCCACTATGACCGCTGACACATCGTCGACGTCACCCGCCCGCCCGTCGAGCGGTACGCCGATGATCCGCATGACCGACGTCGACAAGCACTTCGGCGACCTGCACGTGCTCCGCGACATCGACCTCGAGGTCGCCCCCGGGCAGGTCGTGGTCGTGCTGGGGCCGTCGGGATCCGGCAAGTCCACGCTGTGCCGTGCGATCAACCGCCTGGAGCCGATCGACTCCGGCGAGATCGCGATCGACGGCACCCCGTTGCCGGCCGAGGGCAAGGCCCTGGCCGAGCTGCGCGCCGACGTCGGGATGGTGTTTCAGAGCTTCAACCTCTTCGCGCACAAGACGATCCTCGAGAACGTCACGCTCGCCCCGCAGAAGGTCCGCGGCATCAAGCGCGATGAGGCGGAGAAGGCCGGGATGGTCCTGCTCGAGCGTGTCGGCATCGCGAACCAGAAGGACAAGTACCCGGCCCAGCTCTCCGGCGGGCAGCAGCAGCGCGCCGCGATCGCCCGGGCGCTGGCCATGACGCCCAAGGTCATGCTGTTCGACGAGCCGACCTCGGCCCTGGACCCGGAGATGGTCCAGGAGGTCCTGGACACGATGACCGGCCTGGCCTCGGACGGCATGACGATGCTCGTGGTGACCCACGAGATGGGCTTCGCCCGCCGCGCCGCGCACCGCGTCGTGTTCATGTCCGACGGCGAGATCGCCGAGGACTCCACCCCCGAGGCGTTCTTCACCAAGCCGAACACCGACCGGGCCCGCGACTTCCTCGGCAAGATCCTCACGCACTGAGAGCAGCTTGCGGAACGAAGCAGCAGCACTGAGTACCTCCCCTTCGACCCCGATCGGAGTTCGACCATGAAGAAGTCCCGACTCCTGGTCGCCGGCCTGCTGGCCGGCGCCCTCGCCCTCAGCGCCTGCGGGCGCGAGGGCGGACCCGCCGACGCCGAGGCGTCCGGTTTCGAGCCCACCGTCGCGACCGACGTCCAGGTGGCCGGTTCGCCCACGTTCACCGCGATCCAGCAGCGCGGCAAGGCCATCATCGGCGTCAAGGACGACCAGCCCGGGCTGGGCTTCAAGGACGCCACCAGCGGCGAGTTCAGCGGGTTCGACGTGGACATCGCCCGCCAGATCGCCGGTCAGCTCGGCTTCGGCCCCGACAAGATCGAGTTCAAGACCGTGCCGTCGGCCGCGCGGGAGAGCGCGATCGCCCGCGGCGACGTCGACTTCTACGTCGGCACCTACTCGATCACCGACAAGCGCAAGCAGCAGGTCGCGTTCGCCGGGCCGTACTTCGTCACCGGTCAGGGACTGCTCGTCCGCTCCGACGAGACCGCGATCACCGGGCCGCAGACGCTCAAGGGCAAGAAGGTCTGCTCGGTCACCGGGTCCACCCCCATCCAGCGGGTGCGCGACCAGGGGCTCACCGAGCCCGCCAACATTGTGGAGTTCCAGACCTACACCCAGTGTGTGGATCAGCTGCGCAACCGCCAGGTCGACGTGGTGACCACCGACGAGGCCATCCTCAAGGGTTACGCCGCGCAGTCCCCGGACCAGCTCAAGATCGTCGGGGAGCCGTTCCCGACGCCCGACACCGAGAAGTACGGCGTCGGCCTGAAGAAGGACGACACGGCGATCCGGAACAAGGTCAACGACATCCTGGAGGCCTCGTTCGCCGACGGCACCTGGCAGAAGATCTACGACGGCAGCCTGGGCAAGTCCGGCACGCCCGCCACGCCGCCGACGCTGCAGCGCTACTGCGGTATTCCGGGGGGGGGCGGCCCGCGCGCCGCCCGCCCCGGCCCATCCCGGCGTGACCGTGCACGAAAGGGGCAGCGGTGAACGTCCTGTTCGACAACCTCGACCTCTACGGCCGGGCGTTCCTCGGCACCATCGAGCTGTTCGTGATCGCGGGAATCGGCTCGCTCATCCTGGGGCTGCTGATCGCCGCGCTGCGGGTCAGCCCGGTCCCGGCGCTCCGCGCTTTCGGCACGCTCTACGTCAACGTGCTGCGCAACACACCGCTCACGCTCGTGCTGTTCTTCTTCGCCTTCGCCTACCCGCGGCTGGGCCTGATCGACATGTCGTTCTTCGCGCTGGCCTGCACCGGGCTCACGCTCTACACCGCGGCGTTCGTGTGTGAGGTGATCCGGTCCGGGGTCAACACGGTGCCGGTCGGGCAGGCCGAGGCGTCACGCGCACTGGGGTTCACGTTCATCCAGACGCTCTCGGAGGTGGTGCTGCCGCAAGCGGTGCGCGCCGTCGTCCCACCGATGACCAACATCCAGATCGCGCTGCTGAAGAACACCACGATCGCGGCCGGATTCTCCGTCGTCGAGGCGGGGGGCATCTACGCGAACCTGTCCGAACGCGGCTACAACGTGCTGGTCGGGCTGCTGTGGGTGGCGCTCGGCTTCCTGATCCTGGTGGTGCCGCTGACGCTGCTGCAACGCCGTCTCGACGCGCGGTGGAGCGTGGCCCGGTGAGCGACGACGCATTCCCTCCCGCGGAGGAGCCATGAGCAGCGACGACGCATTCCCTACCGCGGAGGAGCCATGAGCAGCGTTCTCTACGACGTCCCCGGCCCCGTCGCGCGGCGACGCAACACCGCGATCGGTGTGCTCGGCACGCTGGCCGTGCTCGCGCTGGTCGCGTTCGTGGTCTACCGCTTCTACGCCTCCGGTCAGTTCGAGGGCCGGCTGTGGGAGTGGATCCTCTACGTCAACATCCAGTACCTGCTGCTCGACGCGCTGCTGGCCACGCTGAGCGCGTTCGCCGTCGCGGCCGTGCTGTCGCTGCTGTTCGGCGCCGTCTTCGCCGGCGGGCGCCTGTCCGACCATGCCTGGGTCAGCCGACCGGCTACCGCGGTGGTCGAGTTCTTCCGCGCGATCCCGCTGCTGGTCCTGATCTTCATCCTGTACTACGGCGCGTCCCGCGGGCTCGGGATCGACATCTCCGCCT
Organism: Pseudonocardia sp.; assembly: GCA_030451825.1. Lineage (GTDB taxonomy): Bacteria > Actinomycetota > Actinomycetes > Mycobacteriales > Pseudonocardiaceae > Pseudonocardia. The sequence continues at coordinate 6,803 of JAKDNL010000129.1, forward strand.
TCTGGGCGCTGGTGGTCGGCCTGATGCTCTACAACGGCTCGGTGCTGGCCGAGGTGTTCCGCTCCGGCGTGCGGTCGCTGCCACGCGGGCAGAGCGAGGCCGCCTACGCGCTGGGCATGCGCAAGACCCAGGTGATGACCACGGTGCTGCTCCCGCAGGCGCTGCGGGCGATGCTGCCGACGATCCTGAGCCAGCTCGTGGTAGTGCTCAAGGACACGGCGCTGGGCTTCATCATCCTGTACCCGGAGCTGCTCTACCAGGCGCGCTACCTGGGCAGTCAGACCCAGCTCGGGGCGCCGATCCTGCCGGTCGCGATCGTCATCGCGGCGATCTACATCACGATGTGCCTGCTGCTCTCGGGCCTGTCCAAGCTGCTGGAGCGTCGCCTGTCGAAGGGACCGAAGGCCGGGCCTACGGACCCGGCCGAGCTCAATAAGGCCAACGCGCTCGTCCTCGGCAGCAGCGCACAGTAAACCCCTGTGCGCGGATATCGCTGCCAGGACAGTGATATCCGCGCACGACCGGCGTAGGTCAGCGCAGGTTCTCCACCTCGACCGGCTCGATGCCCTCCTCGGACGGGAGCTCGAAGCCGAACACCTGGGAGTAGAAGCTCAGCTCGGCGTCGAGGGCCCGGCGGATGTTCTCCGCCCTGCGGAAGCCGTGCTGCTCGCCGGGGAACAGCAGGTAGGCGACGGGCACGTTCCGCGCCCGCAGCGCGTCGACGATCATCTCGGACTGGTTCGGCGGGACGATCGCGTCCTCCTCGCCCTGCAGCACGATCAGCGGCTTCGAGAACAGCTCGACGTGGTTGATGGGTGAGCGCGCCCGGTAGACCTCGCGCTCGGCGGGGTAGGGCCCGACCAGCCCGTCGAGGTAGCGGGACTCGAACTTGTGCGTGTCCGCGGCCAGGGCCTCCAGGTCTGCGACGCCGAAGTGGTCGGCGCCGGCCGCGAACGGGGTGTCGGGGCGGGCCAGAGCGGCCAGCACGGTGTAGCCGCCGGCCGACCCGCCGCGGATGGCGAGCCGGTCCGGATCGACCCGGCCCTGCCCGGCCAGGAAGCTGGCCGCCGCCAGGCAGTCGGCGACGTCGACGATCCCCCAGGCGCCCTTGAGCAGCTCGCGGTACTCGCGCCCGTACCCGGCGGACCCTCCGTAGTCGACGTCGACGACACCGAACCCGCGACTGGTCCAGTACTGCACGTTCACCGAGAGCACCGGCGTCGCGGACCCCGTCGGTCCACCGTGGATGATCACCAGGAGTGGTGGCAGCTCGTCGGTGGGGACGTCGTGCGCGGCGGTCGGCGGGTAGTAGAGGCCGTGTGCGGTGCGGGGCTCGCCCTGGCCGTCGCTGGACGGGAACGAGATCGGCTCCGGCCCCGAGATCAGCTCCGGGTCCAGGGCGAGGTCGCGCGGCGCGCGCAGGGTCTCGGTGCGCGGACCGTCGGCGGTGAGCCGGATGCGGTGGACGCCCGGCTCGGCGGTGGGACTTCCGGCGACGAGGACGACGGCGTCCGCGCCGGCCGCGTGCACCGATCCGATCACCGAGAACGGCAGGTCCAGGGCGCTCAGCTCACCGTCGGACCCGCGCACGACGAGCGCGTCGAACCCGTCGCGGGAGCGGGCGAACACGACGCGCCCGTCGTCGAGCAGGACGTAGCGCGAGCCGCCGAGCGCCCAGCCGGGCACGCCGATCTCGGCGTCGATCCGGACCAGGGCCTCGATGTCGCTGCCGGGCAGCCAGCGGTAGAGGTTCCACCAGCCGGTGCGGTCGGAGAGGAACGTCAGCGACCCGTCACGCTGCCAGCGCGGCTCGGTGACCGACTCGCCGCGACCGCCCGCGACGACGGTCTCCTCGCCGGACTCCAGATCGCGCACGGTGAGCAGGGTGTCGTCCCACGGCATCGACGGGTGGTCCCAGGACAGCCAGGCCAGCGCCTCCCCGCCCGGGGAGATCCGCGGCGCTGCGACGAAGTCCGGCCCGGTGACCAGCACCTGCGGGTCGGACGGGCTGCGGGCGTCGAGACGGACGATCTCGTTGCGGACCTCGGTGGCCGGGCATCCCTGCGACGGGTGGTGCTCGCGGATCGCGACCATCCAGGTGCCGTCGGGGGCGACGTCGCCGTCGGCGTAGCGGTCCCCGCGGGGGAACGTCGGCACCGGAGTCAGCGCGATCGGCTCCGCGTCGGGGTCGAGGCGGTAGAGGCGCTGGTCGGACCATTCGACGAACCAGAGCGGGCCCGGACCGCTGCGATGGTATCCATCGTGGACCCACCAGGCGCCGCCACCGTACTCGTGCACGGCGGTGCGCGCGTCACCCCCCGCGGGTAGCAGGTCGACGGACTCGCCGCCCGGGCTGCGCCGGACCAGCTGGGTGCGACCGCCCTCGGACGGACGGCCCTCCGCCCAGACCACGTCGTCCCCGTCGGGGTGCACCCCGCCGAGGCGCACCGCGGCTGCCACCACGAGCTCCGACGTCACGGGCGTCGACCAGGATCCGTAACCAGAGATCGTCACGGCCCCACGCTAATTCACCCGCCCGGGTACGGCGCGCATCCCGTCCCGCCGCACCGTCGGCGCGTCGCCGCCTGCGCCGGCCACCCGGCCCACTCATGGTGCTGACGTGCGGCGGCGCGACACGAAAGGGCCATGAGTGCGCGGTTGCACCCGCCGCCGGAACGGTCAGCGGCGGGCTTTCAGGGCGGTGCGGAGCAGGGTGACGGCGGCGGGGAGGGATCCGGGGCGCAGGACCGGGGTGATGCCGACGACCCCGCGCAGGCCGGTCCACCAGCGCACCGAGCCGTCGGTGCGGACGACGCCGATCCCGGGCGTCGCGCAGCGGGTGATCCCCGGGTGGCGGCGCAGGTTGGGGTAGATGTCGGGCAGCGCCGGATCCTGACAGGAGCGCACCCGGACCCGCACGGTCACGCAGTCCGGCAGCTCCCGGGCGATCCGCGAGCAGTGTGCACACCCGACGTCGTAGACGACGACCAGCTCCCGGACACGCGTGCGGCTCACCACCCGCCCAGCATGGCAAACCCGGACCCACCCACCCCTGCCCGCTCACGCACTGCCCCGCCGAACGTCGTACGAGCGCTCCGTTCGTCCACCTCCGCTGTACGAACGGGGTTCTCGTCCAACTCGGCCCGGGGCGTGCGCGCCTCGCTCCCCGCGGCGGGTCGGCATTGGCGGGCCTGGATCGGTGGGGAGCTGGTCACCACACCCAGGCCGCGACGGCCAGGGCCGCGACCGTGGTCACGGCCAGCAGCGGACGGACCACCCGTTCCGCGCGCGACCAGACCTCGGTCCAGGCACCGTCGTCGCTGAAGGCGTTGGACAGCACCGGCATCGCCAGACGTCCCGCGGCGAACCCCGCGGCGAGGACGAACGCACCGGGGAACGGCAGCACCAGGACCACCGCGGCCACGCACAGGTGCGGCAGCGCGGACGGTGAGTAGGTCCGCATCCCGGTGCCCATCTCGAACCCGAACTGCAGTGCGCCCCACTCGCGCAGGTGCTGCACGCGTTCGGGGACCAGCCGGCGGTTCTCCGGCACCGGGAACTGCCACAGCCCGGCCTCGCGGCCCAGAACGGCCAGCGCCGGCACGCCGAACAGCACCCCCAGGACGGGAGCGGGCACAAGCGCCTGCGGGATCGCCCCGAGCACGGCCGCGACGAACGCGACGACGAGGGCGCCGGCCAGCAGGCCGGAACCGAAGTACCGCAGAACGGGTGCACCGCGCCAGACCGACGCGCTCAGCAGGAACGCCGAGTTGTGGCTTCAGACCGAGCCGGAGTTGGCGAACCCGGCACCGGCACCGGCGAGGGTGATCAGTACGAGCCCGACCGCGACCGGCGGCACGCCCGTTCCGAGCAACCCGGCCGCGGCCAGTGCCGCGACGAGGCCGGCCAGCAGCAGCGCGGGCACCAGCGGGTGCAGCCACCACCGGCCCGCCCGCGTCGGCTCGGACGAGCGGGTCATCAGCCCTCCGGCAGCGTGCAGGCCGCGATCGTGACGGCGCTGTACTCGGCGCCGTCGGAGAACGAGGCGACGGTCCAGGCGTCGGAACAGCGGTAGCCCTTCCACCGCCAGGCGTTGCGGCCCTCGCAGTCGTTGGCGATCCGCGTGGAGTGGTAGGTCTCGCCGTTCGAGGAGTACCGGCCCTCGCGGTGGTAGCCGGTGTCGTCACACGGGAAGCTGCCGCGCCGCCAGCCGCCGAAGCACACCGCGGTCGGACTGGACGCGGTCCACCAGTTGTTGGACTCCGCGTCGTAGCTCTCCGGCGCGCAGTTCTTGAACTCCGAGGTGGCGCCCTTCTCCAGGTCCTGGTCCTCCACCCCGCCCGACGCCGAGGCCCGCTGCTTGGAGATCAGCCAGTCGAACGGCACCAGCGCACCGGCCGCCGCGGCCACGACCAGCGAGCGGACCACGATCCGGCGGCTGGGCCGCATCGCCCGGATCTGCGCGACGACGCCGCTGGGCCGGGCGTCCGGCCCCGGCTCGGAGGTGGTGGGGATGTCGTCCAGGCGGGTCATGACCGGGTTCCTTTGACGAGGTCGAGCAGCAGGGCCCGGACGTCGGTGTCCGGGTAGACGAAGCTGCGGTGGTTGACGATGCCGCGGGCGTCCACGGCGAGCAGGGTCGGTGCGTAGCCCTCGAACAGGTCGGCGCGCGCGGTGACGTCGGCGAGCAGCTCGGCGTGCGGACCGGTCGCGGCACCGGCCAGGTCGCTGCTGCGGTCCACCAGACCGACGTAGCGCGCGCCCGGCTCCGAGACCGCGAGCTCGGACGCCACCTCGTTCACGGTCGCCCAGAGCGTGAGGCAGGACGCGCACGAGGTGTCCAGCACGGCGACGACCGCGACCCGCTCCCCCTCCCGCGGCGCGACGGCGGCCGGGGCGGGTCGTCCGACCAGCGCGGCGTAGCCGGACAGGTCGGTTCCGCGACCGGCTTCGAGGGCCTTCACCCGCGCGTACACCGCGATCAGCGCGGTGACCGCGAACAGCGCGACGAGCAGAGCCAGCAGAGCGACGGCCAGCGACAACGACACCGGCTCAGCTCCCCCAGCTCGCGCCGAGCGCGGACAGCGCGCCGACGACGCCGTCGTCGCTCAGCCCGGTGACCGGGCGGCCGGACTCGGGGCCGAGCAGCACCACGTTCAGCACCGCGGACGGCGTCGCGAACACGTAGCGCCACTGATGCGGGGTACCGGTGACGGCGGCCTCCTGCCCCGGCTCCAGGCGCCGCTTCGCCTTCCACAGCTCACCGCCGGGCAGTGCCATCCCGACGTGCTCGGGCAGCGACGCGAGCGCCTCGGTGCCCCGCCGCAGCATGATCATCGCCTCGGCGCTGCGGCCGATCACCGTGACGTCGGGCTGCTGGACGAGATCGCGCGCGGCCGGCGACAGCGTCGCGCCGCGCTCGGAGTCGGCGAACTGCAGCGTCGAGAGCAGCGCGTTGATCCCGGCCATGTCCGGGGCCGGCCCGCCGAACCAGGTGGTGGCCTCGTTGTAGGGCCCGGCCAGCACGAGCGCGGCGTCCGAGCGGTCCGGGGCCTCGTGCAGCACGGCGTCGAAGCCACGGAAGCTGCGGGTGCTGGTCCGCGCGCCCGGCATGATCGTGGTCTGGATCACGCGATGCTGCCCGGCCGGGGCGAACGAGAACTGGCGTGACATCTGCTTCCCGGCGAAGCGGGTGGAGCCGTACCAGTCCTGGCGCCCGAGCGCGGCCGGGAGGCCGAGGCGGATCGGGTCGCCGGTCGGCGCGACCCGGGAGATCTCGGTGACCTCTGCGGGGTCCCTGACCGGTGCTGTCATCCGTGCCTGCTCCTCGACTGAAATCGGTGCGCCACGACAAGGGGCGGGCGCGTCTGCACCATCAACGACGTTCTTCACGCCTGGTCACGGCGAACGGCGCTCATTCACCGCAACGGAGTATCAATCCGAGCGTTCAGGTCGGAAACGAGCATCGGAATCGGACACTTCGACAACATTCGACCCGTGCGTCGGCACGATCGAGTGATCATGGGACGCGCGTCGCCCCGTCGAGCGCTCAGGGCCGGTCGGCCTCCGACACGGCTACCGTGGGCCGGACACGCACCCGGCTGCGAGAGGATCCGCGATGCCCGACCCCGCCAGTCCCGACACCGGCCACGAGGTCGCGCCCGCGACGCCGCCCGATCCCACACCCGCGGACCTGACCCCGCCGGACGCGACCCCGGCTCCGGACTACGACGAGCACGGCACCCCGAGCCTGGACTACGTCCGGGACAAGATCGATGCCCGCTTCGCCACCTCGCTCGGTTCCACCGAGCTGGCCGAGGACACCACGCCCGCCCGGGACCAGGCCGACCAGCAGGCCGAACGAGACCGCAAGGCGGCCGACCGCCTCGAGGAGATCCGCCGCTCGATGGGCTGAGCCGCACCCGGAACGGAGACGAGCGTGACCCTCGTCGCGTTCGACGCAACGAGGGTCACACTCGTCCGGAGCGGAGCAGCGGAGCCGGATCAGGCGCCGGAGCGCTTGAAGATCTTGCTGCCCAGCCAGACCAGCGGGTCGTACTTCTTGTCGACGGTGCGCTCCTTCATCGGGATCAGCGCGTTGTCGGTGATCTTGATGTGTTCGGGGCACACCTCGGTGCAGCACTTGGTGATGTTGCACATCCCCAGGCCGTGCTCCTCCTGCGCCTCCACCGCGCGGTTCTCGTGCGCGTCCAGGGGGTGCATGTCGAGCTCCGCCATCCGCATCAGGTAGCGCGGCCCGGCGTAGGCCTCCTTGTTCTCCTCGTGGTCGCGCACCACGTGGCAGACGTTCTGGCACAGGTAGCACTCGATGCACTTGCGGAACTCCTGCGAGCGTTCCACGTCGACCTGCTGCATCCGGTACTCGCCCGGCGCGAGGCCCTCCGGCGGGACGAAGCTCGGGATCTCGCGGGCCTTGGTGTAGTTGAACGACACGTCGGTCACCAGGTCCCGGATCACCGGGAACGTGCGCAGCGGCGTCACCGTCACCGGCTCGTCCTCGGCGAAGGTGTTCATCCGGGTCATGCACAGCAGGCTCGGACGGCCGTTGATCTCCGCCGAGCAGGACCCGCACTTGCCCGCCTTGCAGTTCCAGCGCACGGCCAGGTCGTTGGCCTCGGTGGCCTGCAGCCGGTGGATGATGTCGAGGACGACCTCGCCCTCGTTCACCTCCACCGGGTAGTCGACGAGCTCGCCCTTCTCGTCGTCGCCGCGCCAGACGCGGAAGTG
>JAKDNL010000740.1 GCA_030451825.1 Pseudonocardia sp.
CCCCCCGCCCCCCTCCCCTCTCCGCTCCCGCCGCCCCCCTGCAGCGCCCCCCCCCTCCCCCCCCCCCCCCCCCACGACCCCACTCGAGCAGGGAGCGTCATCGTGTCCAAGCCGACCGTCGCCGCGCAGCTGGCGAACCTGATCGAAGGAGTCCTGGGCTCGCCGCCGCCGGTGCGGCTGCGCGCCTGGGACGGAAGCGAGGCCGGTGCCGTCGACGACGGAGGCGCGCCGGTCGTCATCGTCCGCAGGCGCCGCGCGCTGCGGCGGCTGCTGTGGAGCCCGGGCGAGCTGGGCCTGGCCCGCGCGTTCGTCTCCGGTGACCTGGACTTCGAGGGCGACGTCGCCGACGGACTGTCCCGGTTCTGGCGCCTTGCCCGCTCCCGGACCGGCGCGGGTGCCGACGGTCGCGGCGCGGGCTCCGCTCCGCGGATGGACCGCGCCCAGAAGCTGGACGCGCTGCGCACGGCGTTGCGGCTGCGCGCGATCGGCCCGAACCCGAAGCCCCCGGCGTCGGAGGCGGTGCTCTCCGGCGGGCTGCACTCGCGGCGCCGCGACCGGGCCGCGATCAGCCACCACTACGACCTGTCGAACGAGTTCTACGGTTTCCTGCTGGACCCGCGGATGGCTTACTCCTGCGGCTACTGGACCCAGGACGCGGGCCCGGGCTACGGCCTCGAGGACGCGCAACGGGACAAGCTGGACCTGATCTGCCGCAAGCTCGGCCTCAAGCCGGGCATGCGACTGCTCGACGTCGGCTGCGGCTGGGCGTCGCTGCTGGTGCACGCCGCGCAGCACTACGGGGTGCACGCGGTCGGGGTGACGCTCTCGGCCCAGCAACGCGACCACGGCATCGCCCGGGTCGAGTCGGAGGGGCTCGGCGACCGGGTCGAGATCCGGCTGCAGGACTATCGAGAGATCCCCGATCAACCCTTCGACGCGATCTCCTCGATCGAGATGGGTGAGCACGTCGGGCAGGACAACTACCCGGTCTACGCCGCACAGCTGCACAAGCTGCTGCGCCCGCACGGACGGCTTCTGATCCAGCAGATGTCGCGCGGTGCGGTCGGCGGGAACAACGCCCCCGGCGGTGGCCCGTTCATGGAGTCCTACGTCGCCCCGGACATGTACATGCGCCCGGTCGGCGAGACGATCGGGTTCCTGGAGCGGGCCGGTCACGAGGTCGTCGACGTGCACTCGCTGCGCGAGCACTACGTGTGGACGGTCCGCCCGTGGCTGGACACGCTGCAGGACCGCCGCTCCGAGGCCGTCCGGCTGATCGGCGAGGAGCAGTTCCGGATCTGGCTGCTCTACCTGGCCGGTGCGGCGCTGGCGTTCGAGGAGAACCGGATGGGCGTGCACCAGATCCTGATGGTGCGCCCGGACGCCGACGGGCGCTCGGGGCTGCCGCGCAGCCGGGCCGCCACGCTCGGGGCCGACCCGGCGCTGGACCACCTGGCCGCGGACGTCACCTCCGCCGAGGCGAGCAGGGCACCGCAGGGTTCGGCGCGCGTGTCGGAGTCGGCTCCGACACGATGACGCCATGAGTAGTCCGTTCCCGTGGTCGGCCCTGCTGGCCAACCTCGGGGTCAGCGCCCTTGCCGTGCTCGTGGCGATGGCGCTCGCTCTGTTCGTCGCGGTGCGGGTGCGCGGCGGCCGGCACGACGGTGTCGACGTCGTGTGGGGCGCCGGGTTCGCGCTGATCGCCGTCGTCACCCTCGTCACCGCGATCGGCGAGGGTGACGCGTGGCGGCAGTGGCTGGTCACGGTGCTCACCGCGGTGTGGGGGCTGCGCCTGTCCTGGCACATCGGCCGGCGCAACCACGGCAAGCCCGAGGACCCGCGCTACGTCGAGATGCTGGGCCGGGCGACGGGCAACCCCACCTGGTACGCGTTCCGCAAGATCTACCTCACCCAGGGCGTGGTGATGTGGGTCGTGTCGTTGCCGGTGCAGTTCGCCCAGTACGGCTACTCCACGACCCTCTGGGGTGCGCTCACGACGGTGCTCGGCGTGCTGGTGTGGGGCGTCGGGTTCGTCTTCGAGAGCGTCGGCGACGCGCAGCTGGCGCGCTTCACCGCGGACCCGGCGAACAAGGGGCGGGTCCTGGACTCCGGCCTGTGGCGCTACACGCGGCACCCGAACTACTTCGGCGACGCCGCCGTCTGGTGGGGCCTCGGTGTGATCGCGCTGCACCACGCCGCCGGGCTGGTCGGCCTGATCGGCGTCGCGCTGATCACCGTCAACCTGGTCAAGGGCACGGGCGCGAAGCTGCTCGAGCGCAGTATCGGCAGGCGTCGTCCCGGCTACGCGGACTACGTGCGCCGCACCAGCGGCTTCCTTCCGCTCCCGCCGAAGAAGCCGGCCGGAGCGGGCTGACCATTCACAACCAGGAGGAACCCCCATGGCCGTCGGTGACCAGGTCGTCGACTTCGAGCTGCAGGACGAGACCGGCACCCCGCGCACGCTCTCGGGCATGCTGGCGAGCGGGCCGGTGGTGCTGTTCTTCTACCCGATCGCCTCGTCCGGCGGCTGCACCCAGGAGGCCTGCCACTTCCGGGACCTCTCCTCGGAGTTCGCCGCGCTCGGCGCGCAACCGGTCGGCATCTCCAGCGACAACGTGACCAAACAGTCGATGTTCGCCACGTCGAACCAGCTCGGCTTCCCGCTGCTCTCCGACCCCGGGCACACGATCGCGAAGTCGTTCGGCGCGTGGCGCGCCTGGCTGCCGGGCGGCCTGCACACCCGTCGCCGGACGTTCGTGATCGGCGAGGACCGCCGGATCATCGCCGTCATCGGCAGCGAGTCGAAGTTCGACCTGCACGCCGACGCGGCTCTCGAGGCCGTGCGCAAGCACCAGGCCGCCGTCTGACGA
>JAKDNL010000130.1 GCA_030451825.1 Pseudonocardia sp.
GCGCGGCAGCAGGTTCGCCCCGGCCGACACCGCGGCGATCGGGCCGGGCGTGCAGCTCGCCACGCCGCTGCAGAACGGCGCGGAGCTGTGCACGGCGAACTTCCTCTACACCGACGCCGCAGGGTCCGGCGGACACGTCGACGCCGGCTGGGGCGGCGGCGACGGCGGGGGCGAGCACCAGGCCGCGCACACCGAATCCGACGGGCAGGCCTCCGGCGTTCCGGACGGCAAGGTCTACCTCGGCGCGGCGGCGCACTGCAACGCCGGCGAGGACGCGATGTCCTCGGTGGACGGCTGCAAGGAGCCGGTCATGCCGGAAGGCGTAGAGGTGCAGATCATGGGCCGCGATGGCAAGACCTACACCGGCCGGGTCGCCTACAACTCCTGGGTCACGATGCAGGCCCGTGGCGAGACCGACCCGCAGGTGTGCAACTTCAACGACCTGGAGCTGATCGAGCTCGACGACGCCGCGGTCGCCGCGTCGAACCCGACCGTGCCCGGCTTCGGCGGCCCGACCGGGCTCGACACGGACGGGACCGCGCAGGGCGAGAAGGTCTTCAGCTACCAGCCCAACCAGCTGGTCGCGACGCCGAACAAGCAGGGGACCAGCCTGGGCCAGCCGGAGGGGCTGCGCACGCACGTCGTGGCCACCGTGCCGCCGGGCGTGCCGGGTGACTCCGGCAGCGGTTACCTCGACGCCGACGGGAAGGCGTTCGGCGTGCTGAGCAGCCTGATGGCCCCGACCACCACCAACGGTGTCGCCGACATCGCGCAGGCGCTGGACTACGCGGAAGAGTTCGGTTCGGTCGGCCGGATCTCGGTGCTCGAGGGCGACGCCCCGTTCTCCCCGACCGTCCTTCCGCTGACCGAGATGCCCTCCGGCCCGCAGCTGCCAGCGCTGCCGCTGCCGAAGCTGCTGCCCTCGCCGCTGGCTTCCTGAGGGCCCTGGCTTCCTGTGGGCCGTGGATTTCTGAGGGCGCTGTATTTCTTAGGGCCCTGGGGTGCTGCGTGTGCCGGATGACACGCGCAGCACCCCGGGATGGGTGGGGCCATCAGCGGCTACGATGCGACGCGTACCCGACAGCCGACCCCCGGGACGTCGCGCCGCATCCGGCGTGGACACCCGTGGTGGCCGTCCGGCACCGCGAACTGGTTGACGACACCCGCGACCTCCGGTGCAACGGCAGGTGGCCCGCCTCTCCGGCGCGCCCCGCATCGCCCACCCGTGAGGAGCACCTCCCGTCATGACCCTTGCCGACCGGACCAGCCGTACCTCCGTCCCGAGCCGGGAGGAGGTGTTCGGGGCGCACGAGGGCGGCAAGCTCAGCACGGGCCTGACCGCCCCGCTCGGCAACGCCCGTGAGCTCGCCATCGCCTACACCCCGGGCGTCGCCGACGTCAGCCGCGCGATCGCCGCCGACCCGTCGCTGGCCGCGCGCTACACCTGGTCGAACCGGCTCGTCGCGGTCGTCAGTGACGGCACCGCGGTGCTCGGGCTCGGCGACATCGGCCCGCGGGCGGCCCTGCCGGTGATGGAGGGCAAGTCGGCGCTGTTCAAGTCGTTCGCCGGCCTGGACTCGATCCCGGTCGTGCTCGACACCACCGACGTCGACGAGATCGTGGAGACGATGGTCCGGATGCGGCCCACGTTCGGCGCGGTCAACCTGGAGGACGTCTCGGCGCCGCGGTGTTTCGAGCTGGAGCGCCGCCTGGTCGAGGCACTGGACTGCCCGGTCATGCACGACGACCAGCACGGGACCGCCATCGTGCTGCTGGCCGCCCTGCGCGGGGCCTGCGCGGTGCAGAGCCGGGCCCTGTCCGGCCTGCGGATCGTCGTCTCCGGCGCCGGGGCGGCCGGGGTGGCCTGCACCCGGATCCTGCTCTCCGCCGGTGCCACCGACGTGGTGCTGCTCGACTCGCGCGGCGTCGTCGACGCCGGGCGCGGCGGGGTCAAGGCCGAGCTGGCCGCCGTCACCAACCCGCGCGGGGTGACCGGCGGGGCCGCTCGGGCGCTCGAGGGCGCGGACGTGTTCGTCGGGCTCTCCAGCGCGGCGCTGCCGGAGGAGGTGCTGGCCACCATGGCGCCCGAGGCGATGGTGTTCGCGCTGTCCAACCCGGACCCCGAGGTGCACCCGGCGGTCGCCGTGCGGCACGCCGCGATCGTCGCGACCGGTCGCAGCGACTTCCCGAACCAGATCAACAACGTGCTGGCGTTCCCCGGCGTGTTCCGCGGGGCGCTCGACGCCGGCGCCCGCCGGATCACCGAGCGGATGAAGCTGGCCGCCGCAGAGGCGATCTTCTCGGTGGCCGCGGACGACCTGGCGGCCGACCGGATCGTGCCCAGCCCGTTCGACCCGCGGGTGGCTCCGGCGGTCTCCGCCGCCGTCGCACACGCCGCCGACACGCCGGGAATCTGATCACGTTCCGTAGGTGCGCCGAAACGCGGTGCAGTCCTCGGTGAACGGCAGTGTCTTCTTGGTCAACTCCATTGTGTCCACTGGGCGACCGCCCGTGACTCCTCGCCGCGCCGGTTCTCAGTTACCGACGGGTATCGGCAAATGGGGGAAAGGTTTTTAGACCGAACAGTCCCGTCACGCCCTGTGTAATCTGGCTCGATCGGGCTACCTGGGCGGATCGCCCGGGCTGGTGGCTCGTTGGTTCTGATGCACGGAGTCGATCAGAACGGAGGCGGGCGTGGGCGACCTCGAACCACGTGCGGGCGACCGCCCGTCCGGTAACCCGGGCGGGCCGGCACCGGGCTCGAGCACGGTGACGCGTGCCGATGTGCGGCGACCGGGCGACGGCGGCGAGGTCCCGGCGGGCCCGGGCCTCGCCGGCGATCTCGCCCGTGCCTTCACCGACTCCGGACGCCCCGGGCTGTTCGCGAACGAGGCCGACGAGTCGCTCCCCTCCGTGGTGCCCGACGTCTCCGACGTCGTCCTACCGCACGCCGCGACGATGCTGTGCGACCGGTCCGGCACCGTGCTGCGCACGAACCCGGCCCTGCGCCGCCTGGCCGGGTCGGCGGACCCGACCGGGATGCGGTTGCCGCAGCTGCTCGTCGGGCCGGACTCCGACGCCCGGCTGGTCCGGGCGGACCGCCAGCTCGCGCGGGTACGGGTGGTGCGCTGGGCGCAGGCCGGGGAGCGGACCGCCGTCGTGCTGGTGCCCTTCCCGGAGGCCGAGACCGCCCCGTCGGACGAGGCGCCCGCGCTGGACCTGGAGCGGGCCACCCGGTCCGGGACCTGGACGTTCGACCTCAACGCCGGGACGCTGACCCGCAGCGAGGGCCTGGTCGAGCTCTACCGCTCGCTCGAGGTCCGCCCGGACGGACCGGACGGCCCGATCGAGGGCGAGCAGGTCGAGCACGTCTGTCGGCTGCTGCGCCGCGACTCCCCGGGCGGCGCGGGTGAGCCGGGGGACGCCGCGGACACCGGCGGGCACTCCGCCGAGCTCCGCCCGGCCGGCGAGTGGGCGGGCGCTCCGGTGCTGAGCTGCCGGACCCGGATCGAGCGCACGGCGGGCGGCGGGCCGCTGCGGCTGATCGGCACCGTGGCCGACGTCACCGACCGCCGGCGGGCCGAGCACCGGGCGCAGCGGGCCGGGCAGCGTTTCGCCGACCTGGTCGCCACGATCACCACCGGCGTCGCGATGCTGGACGAGCGCGGACGTGTCGTCGATGCCAACCCGGCGATGTGCACGCTGCTCGACGCCGATCTGGAGACGCTGCGAGGGGTGCCCGCGCGCAGCCTGACGGCCGACCCGCAGCGCACGTCCTCGGAACTGCCGGACTGGCTGCGCGACCCGTCGGACCCCCGTCCCAACTACCGGATCGACTCGCTGGCGCTGCTGCGCGCGGACGGCACCCGGGTGGACACCGAGATCGTGGTGAACGCCTCCCCGGCCGACGACGGCCGCCCGTTCTGGCTGCTGATCTGCACCGACGTCGGCGAGCGGAACCGGGCCGCGGGCGTGCTGCGCGACGCCGACACGGTGGATGCGCTGACCCGGCTGCCGAACCGGGCCGCCGCGCTCGCGCACGCCGACCGTCTGCTCTCCGGCCCGGGCGCGGCCCGGGTCGCCCTGGTCGTCGGTGACGTCGACGACTTCTCCCGGGTCAACACCTCGCTCGGCCACGACGCCGGCGACGCGTTGCTGGTCGAGCTCGGTGCCCGGCTGCAGCGTGAGCTGCCGGTGTCCTGCACCGCGTCGCGCCTGTCCGCCGACGAGTTCGCGGTGGTCTGTTCCGACGTGGCCGAGGTGGGTGGACCGCAGCGGCTCGCCGCGCTGGCCGCGGAGCTGTTGCGCGGCACCGTCACCGTGGCGGGGCGTCCGGTCGCGATGACGGCCTCGGTCGGGCTGGCCACACCGGAGATCCTGCCGGCCGGGCGCGGTCCCGCCCCGGCACCGCGCGGATCCGACCTGCTGCGCTACGCCGAGGTCGCGATGCGCGGTGCGAAGAAGCGCGGGCGTGGAGCGGTGGCGGTGGCCGACCCGCGCAGCGGTCACGAGGCCACCAGCCAGCTGGAGATGGAGGCCGAGCTGCGGGCCGCGATCGAGAACGACGGGCTGCGGCTGGAGTACCAGCCGGTCGTCGGGCCGGACGGCACCGTGCTCTCCGCCGAGGCGCTGCTGCGGTGGTCGCATCCGGTGCACGGGGAGGTCACACCCGGGGAGTTCCTGCCGGTGGCCCAACGCGGCGGGCTGCAGCGCGACCTGGACATCTGGGTGTTGCGCACCGCCGCGACCGAGGCCGCGGGCTGGACGCAGTTCGGGCAGCGGTTCGCGGTCGCGGTCAACCTGGCCGGTCTGCTGCCGGCCGACCCGGACTTCCTCGACGTCGTCACCTCGACGGTCACCGGATCCGGGCTGGGCTGGGACCAGCTGGTGCTGGAGCTGGTGGAGACCAGCCTGGTCGCGTTGCCCGCGCCCGCCCTGGATGCGATGGGCGAGCTGGTCCGGCGCGGCGTCCGGTTCGCCGTCGACGACTTCGGGACCGGCTACTCGTCGCTGGCCCGGCTCAAGGAGCTCCCGGCCCAGACGGTCAAGGTGGACCGCGCATTCGTCACCGGTGTCGGCACCGACCCTGCGGACTTCGCGCTGGCCCGGGCCGTGGTCGAGGTCGCGCGGGCGATGGGCCGGGGCACGGTCGCCGAGGGCGTGGAGACCGCGGAGCAGTTCCACGTGCTGCGCGGCCTCGGGGTGAACGCGTTCCAGGGGTGGCTGTTCGCGCGCTCGCTGCGCCCGGACGAGCTGCACCGGGTGCTGCGCGGGGGCGGCCTGCCCACCCCGGCCACGGCCGCCGCGGGGCCGCCGGACGCCGCACGCCCGGGTGGCGCGCCCGGAGCGTGGTGAAACCCGGGCTCCGCGCACTACCGTCGGCTTCCTAGGCTAGGCCGGTCGCCGCGAGCGCCCGGACCGCGCGGAGAGGTGGTCGCGATGATCCAGGAGATCGTCGGCACGGTGGCGTCGCTGCACCGGTACCCGGTGAAGTCGATGCTCGGCGAGGACGTCGACGTGCTCGAGCTCGACGGGCACGGCGTCGTCGGCGACCGAGGTCTGGCGCTGCTCGACACCGCGACCGGCCGGGTGGCCACGGCCAAGCAGCCGCGCTGGTACCGGGACCTGCTCAAGTGCCGGGCCGAGTCCGCCGGCGACGGCGTCACCGTCACGCTGCCGGACGGGCGCGGCCTGCCCGCGGGTGAGGCCGACGCTGCGCTCTCGGCGCTGCTCGGGCGCGAGGTCCGGATGGCGGCCGAGCGGGCCGAGGGAGCGTCGGTCGAGCGCCCGGACCCGGAGGACGTGCTCGCCGAGGGTCTCGACGCCGACCTCGAGGCCGCGATCCTGGAGATCGCGCAGGGCACCCCGGGCGGCCGGTTCGTGGACCACTCGCCGATCCACCTGATCACCACCGCCACGCTCGACCAGCTCGGGGTGGAGGCACTGCGCTACCGGCCGAACCTGGTGGTCACGACTCCGCCGGGACACCCGCCGTTCTCCGAGAACGACTGGGTGGGCCGGGAGTTCACGGTCGGCGAGGTCCGCCTGGCCGGGGTGCTGCCGACACCGCGCTGCTCGGTGCCGACCCTGGAGCACGGCGACCTGCCGCGTTCCCCGCAGGCCCTGCGGCCGCTGATGACGCTCAACCGGGTCGAGGTGGAGGGCTTCGGGGTCCTGCCGTGCGCCGGCCTCTACGCCCGGGTGCTCAGCGGCGGCACGGTCCGGGCCGGGGACGCGGTCTCGGGCTGAGAGCGCCCGGTGAATGATGCTTGCCGCAGAGGCGGCGTGACTTCGCAGAGGAAACGGCGTCCTCGCACAGGGACGAACCTGTGCGACGACGCCCGAACTTGTGCGAAGTGGACTGAGCGGACCCTTTCGTAAGAGCCCACCGCGGTCCAGCAGGTCGACGCCGACACCCGCGGCGGCTCCGCCATCGATGCCCTCCATGGTCAACGTGACCACAGCGCTGTCCGAACGCCATCCGAGAGCCCTGTTGTCACGTTGACCATGAGCACGGGTGTGGGACGCCTCATGTACCGGTCGTTCTCAGAGGTAGTAGTGATTCTTTCTCTGTTGGCATATTCTTTATTAGTGCTCAACATCAAAGATGCCGAGGCCGACCGTCTTGTCCGGGAGCTCGCGAACACGACCGGTGAGACGATCACGCAGGCCGTCGCCGTCGCCGTGCGGGAACGCCTGGAACGGATCCGCGGACGGGGAGCGGATCGTGGCCTGGCCGCGGAGCTCGATGAGATCGCGTTGCGTGCCGCCGCGCTCCCGGTGCTCGACGATCGGAGCGACGACGAGATCCTCGGGTACGACGAGGCGGGGTTGCCGGCCTGATGGTGATCGACACCTCTGCGGTGGTCGCCATCCTCTTCGACGAGGCGCCTCGCGCCGTCCTCACCCGAGCAATCGAGGCAGACCCGGTCCGGTTGATTTCGGCCGCGACCGTGCTGGAGGCGTCCCTGGTCGTCGAGGGCCGTCGCGGTGAGGCGGCCGGACGGGAACTCGATCTGCTGCTGCACCGGGCCGAGGTCCGGACCCACGATGTGACGGCCCGTCACGTCGAGCTGGCGCGCACGGCGTGGCGGAGATTCGGCAAGGGGCGGCACCCGGCCGGCCTGAACTACGGTGACTGCTTCTCCTACGCCCTGTCCGTCGCGACCGGCGAGCCGTTGCTGTTCGTCGGTGACGACTTCTCCCGTACCGACGTGCTCCAGGTCGACACCTGATCACCGTTCCTGGCGCGGAACGTGCGACGGTCGGCGGCACCGGACGTCCCACACATTTCGATCATGCGCTGGCGGCGACCCTCTCGTCGGCGCGGCGGTGCGCCTGACCGAGGAGCCGGTCGATCTCGGGCAGCGATCCGTCGGTCGCAGGCGCGACGACGAGCCCGCCCAGCGGTAGCCGCGGCCGCCCCGTCGACCGATCGCCGCTCGTGATCGCCGGCTCGGTACCGATCGTGGCCGTCGACGGCCAGGATCGGTACCCGGCCGCCGATCACCCGGCGGGACGCGCCGCCATGCTGCCAGGGACCGACGATCAGAACAGGCGCGACTGGATGTCGGTCACCAGCAGGGCCAGGAACAGCACCGACGAGATGCCGAGTACCGCGTTGGACAGCCATCCGGACCGGCCCTGCGGGACCACCCGCTTCGAGTTCAGCAGGAGCAGCAACGTGATGGCCAGGAACGGCATGAAGAACGACCCGAGGACGCCGTAGATCAGCGTCAGGCCGAACGGCTTGTCGAACAGCAGCAGCACCATCGGCGGGAACGTCAGCCACAGCAGGTACCCGCGGAACGGCAGGCTCTTCTCCGCCGCCCGCGCCTCGTAGGCGCTCGGGCGGCCCGGGCCGTCGTCGGTCCGCTCGGCGACCTCGCCGGCCACGATCGCGTTCGGGCCCGACGTATTCTTGCCCATGCTCGTTCCGCCTGCGCTCCTCTCGACGCCGACGTCGGCGTTGCGCCCGTGCGGCAGCCGGATCGTCCGGGTCCAGTCGGTGAACAGCAGGGAGACGCCGTTCCAGACACCGAGCAGCGAGGTCGTGGTGACGGCCAGGAATCCGACCAGGAACAGGATCCGCGGCCCCTGCCCGTACATCTCGGCGAGGCGGTCGCCGAGCACGAGCAGGCCCGAGTCGGACTCGGTGAGGTTCTGCCCGAGCAGGAGCGTGGACCCGACGATCAGCATCGAGACCACGAAGATGCCGGTCATGATGTAGCCGACTGCGTTGTCCAGGCGCATCATCGACAGCCAGCGCGGGCCCTTCCAGCCCTTGGCGAACAGCCAGTACCCGTAGGCTGCCATCGTGATCGTGCCGCCGACGCCGCCGATCAGCCCGAGCACGTACACCGTCGACCCGGACGGCAGGCGTGGCACCAGGCCGGAGAACAGCGCGCCGAGGTCCGGCCCGACCAGGATCGCGATCGAGACCACGGACACGAACTTGATCAGAACCAGCACGGTCATGAACTTCTCGAAGACCGCGTAGCGCTGGGCCCACACCAACGCCAGGCCGAGCGCCCCGGCGATCATCTCCCAGTACCGCACCGACAGGCCGCCGAACAGCGCATTGAGCGGCAGCCCGACGGCCGACATCGCGGTCGCGCCGTAGACGAAGCCCCAGATCACGATGTAGAAGCCGAAGAAGCCCGTCGCCCAGTACCCCAGCCGTCGCCAGCCGTCGAGCATGGTGGCACCGGAGGCCAGGTGCCAGCGGCCCACACCCTCACCCAGGGCCAGCTTCACCAGCGTGCCGACGACCGCGGCCCACAGCAGCACGGTGCCGAAGCTCGCGCCGGCCACCATCGTCGCGACGAGGTCACCCGCGCCGACGCCGGTCGCGGCGGCCAGCAGACCGGGCCCGATCGCGCGGATCTTATCGGTGCCCTGCGGCGGGGCCAGGTCGGGCTGCTCGGACGTGGCCATTCCGCGGCGCTCCGTTTCCTCGGCCGGGGGCGGTGCTGCACCGGCCGGATTGGTCTCCGGGTGCACGCTATGTGGCCGTTCGCGGATTTCCCAGCGCCGGGGCGATCCGGCTGCGGCGGGGTGCGGCCGGCAACCCGATCGGGCACGGGCGACACTGGACGCTAGATTTTCCGCGCGCGGAAAACGGAGCCGGGCCCACCCGGTGCGCACGACGGTCTCGACGCAGGAGAGTTGGTAACCACCGATGGCAACGATCGACGAGGTCCGGTCCGGCATCAGCCAGGCCAACACGAAGGCCTCGGAGAGCATGGGTGCCCTGCAGCAGGCCCGGCAGAGCATCGAGGAGGCTCAGTCGATGCTGCAGTCGGTGATGCAGGGCAGCAGCCAGAACGACGTCGAACAGGCGCGCGCGCACTACGCCGACGCGGCCAGCAAGGTCGAGGACGTGCAGCAGGCCGTGCACGCCGCGATCCAGGCGGCCGAGGACGTCGCAGCGCGGCTGTGAGCTCCGTCGGCGACATCCGGGAGGCGCTGACCGCCGCGATCGAGCGGACCGACGAGGCCCGCGGGCACGCCTGGCTCGCCCACTCCCGGCTGGAGGAGACCGCGCGTCTCTACGCGGGGCTGGCCGAGAGCGCCGACGGCCTGCCCCGCGGCGACGTGGACCGGGCCCGCCGCGATCTGGGCGAGGCCCTGGGCATCCTCGGCGTCGCGTCCGAGACGCTCTCCGACCTCGCCGCGCGGCTGTAGTGGCCCGGCGCCCCGGACGTCGCGACCGCATCCGCGCGGCCTTCGACGAGCTGCACGACCTCGCCTGCGCCACCCTCGGCGCAGCCGAGGAGCTGCAGACCCGCGCCGCGCGCCGGCACGCGGAGACGATGGCCGAGCTGTGGCTGCGCGAGGTCGGGTACGACGAGGCGCACCGAGACCCGGCCCTGCGACGGGTGCTCGAGGGCCATGCGCTCTCCGACGTCGTCGAGCGGGTCCGTGCGGACCGCCACGCCGCGGTCGCGCCCTGGCTGGCCCGGGGCGCACCCGACGAGTTCTCCGCGCTGGTGGCGGGCGCCGCCCCGGGTGCGGCCGGGGACGACCCCGGGACGTGGCTGGGGAGCGTCGGCACGGTCGAGGGCAACGGTGCGGTTCCCGGGCTCTGGCAGATCGGGCAGGCCTGTCTGGACGGCGGTGACCCGTTCCCGGTCGGCGTGCCGCTGCTCGACGAGTCGCATCTGCAGGTCACCTCCACCCCGGCCACCCGGACCCGGGCCGAGGACCTGGTGCAGACGCTGCTGACCCGGGTGCTGAGCTACTTCCGGCCGGGCCTGGTCTCGGTGCACGTATGGGATGTCGGGCAGGTCAGCGGGTCGCTGCCCGGGCTCTACCCGCTCACCCGGACCGGGCTGCTCACGGTGCACGACCCAACCCGGCCCGGGCACCTGCTCGACCAGCTCTCCGACCGGATCCGGCGGGTGCACACCCGCGTGCTGGTGGACGGGCACCCGTCGCTGCGGGCGCTCGCCGAGTCCACCGGGCAGCGCTCCGAGCCGTGGACGGTCGCGGTCCTGCTGGGCAACGGGGCGGGCCTGCCCGAGCAGGAGCACCGGCAGCTGCAGCGGGTCGCCCGCGGCGGACCGGCCTGCGGGATCTCCCTGGTCCTGCTCGACGTACCGGTCGCGCTGAGCGCGGCGGTGGAGAGCGTGACCTTCTCCGGCGGGGCGGGCGAGCGGGAGGTCGTCCGCAGCTCGATGACGGGCTCCTACCTGCGCCTGGACCCGGACCCGGGCCCGGCGAACACCGCGGTGAACGCGGCCGCGTCGGCGATCGCGGACGCGCACGAGCAGTGGCGGGGACGTCTGGGTGCCTTCGCCGAACTGCTCCCGCCGGGTTCCTGGGGCGAGCACTCCAGCGCGCACGGTGTGTACGCCCCGATCGGGTTCGAGGAGGGCCGCCCGGTCGAGGTCGGGCTGGACGACGCGACCCCGCACGCCCTCCTCGGCGGCCCCAGCGGGTCCGGCAAGACGAACCTGCTGCTGACCTGGATCAGCGCGATGGCGGCCCGCTACCCGCCGACCGAGCTCGAGCTCTACATGCTCGATTTCAAGGAGGGTGTGTCCTTCGCCCAGTTCGCTCCCGGCCGGCACAGCAGGAAGGGGCTGCCGCAGGCCCGGCTGGTCGGTATCAACATCAACACCGACCGGGAGTTCGGGCTCGCGCTGCTGCGTTTCCTCGCCGAGGAGATGCGCCGCCGCGCGGAGGCCGCCAAGCACCACGAGGTCACGAAGCTCGCCGAGCTGCGTGACCTCGACCCCGAGGGGCGCTGGCCGCGGATCGTGGCCGTCATCGACGAGTTCCAATACCTGTTCGCCGAGTCCGACGCCGTGACCAAGGAGGCCACCCGGCTGCTCGAGGACGTCGCCCGGCGTGGCCGCTCGCAGGGCATCCACCTCGTGCTGGCCAGCCAGGACGTCGCCGGCATCGAGGCGTTCTGGGGCCGGCCGGCGATCTTCGAGCAGTTCGTGCTGCGAATCGCCCTGCCGCGGGCCCGCCGGGTGCTGGCCGACCTCAACGACGCGGCGCTGGAGATCCCCCGGTGGCACGCGGTCGTCAACGGCGAGTCCGGGATGCGGCACGGCAACCAGGTGGCCCGGGTCCCGGACGCCACGACGCGGGCGGGGGCCGAGCGGACCTCGGTCGTCGACGAGGTGCGGGCGCGCGTCCGCGATGCCGCGGAGCAGCTCCACGCGGCGGGCCCGCTGCCGGGCCGTCCACCTCCCGACGATCCGGACCGGGAGATCGTCGTCTTCGACGGTACCCGGGCACCGCAGTACACGCACCTGGTCGCGACACTGCAGACCGTCGCGAGCGGGGTGCCGACGACGCTGGTCGGCCAGGCCATCGACGTCGCCGGCACCGCGGCCGTGGTCGACCTGCCGGACAGCCCCGGGCGCAACCTCGCGGTGATCGCGGCCGGGACGGACGACGCCGTCCGGGTCCTCGGGTCGGCGGCGTGCGCGCTGGGCGAGAGGGGGGCCGGGGCGAGGTTCCTGGTGGCATCGCTCGTGCCCGACGCCGACCCGGCCGCGGAAGCACTCGTCCGCGAGCTCGACGCCGACGACGACGACCGCTGCGACGAGCTGACCCGCGAGGGCTTCCGCGCGCGGGTCGAGGACCTGGCCGAACAGGTGCGCAAGCGGCTCGCCGGCGACGACCGCACCCCGGTCTACCTGGTGCTCTTCGGCGCGGACGCGGCGGATGCCCTGCTGGAACGGGCCGGGACCGAGGCGCTGCGCACGGTACTGCACTTCGGCCCGGAGGTCGGCGTGCACACCCTGGGCTGGTGGCGCAGCCCGCAACGGCTGCGCAGCCTGCTCTCGATCGGCGCGTCGATGGACGACCTGGGGGCGTGGGTAGCCCTCGACGTCCAGGGCTCCGAGCTGAGTTCCTTCGCGCCCGGCCTGGGACTGGCCTGGTCGCCGCGTCCCGGGCGGGGCCTGTTCTTCGACCGCGCGCACCATAGCCGCCCGCAGGTCGTGTTCGTCCCCGAGTGGCCGGGCGCCGCCGGGCCGGTACCGCCGGAGGTGGAGTCGTCGTGAGTGCCGCGGACGCCTACAAGGCCCTCGTCGCCGAGCTGGACGCGGCGGCCACCCGCCTGCGCGAGACCGACCGCGAGCGGGCCGAGGAGCTCTCCCGCGACCTGGGCGACCTCGACGCCGCCCTGGCCGCGTCCGCCGAGCGCGCGGCACTGACCCGGCTCGGCGTCGCCCTGCGCTGGGAGGCCGCCGTCGAGTCGCTCTGGCAGGAGCACTGGCTCGTGTTGCGCCCGGAGCCCGTCGCGACCGCCGGGACGCGGCCCGAGCACCTGGAACGGATGGACCAGGCCGTGGACGAGGCACTGACCGAGCTCCGCGCCGAGATCCGCCGCCGCAGGCTGTCGCTGCGCCGCTGATCAGGACGGTTCGAGGTACCGGACACTCACCCCGGGCAGGTCGTCGAACCGGGCGTGGGTGTCCGTGGTGACGATCGTGCGGTCTGACGCGCGAGCGGTGGCGGCGATGATCAGATCGTGCCGCCCGCGCGGCGATCCGGAATGGCGGACGTGAGCGAGAAGCGCCCCGTGCTCCTCGGCGACCTGGAAGGTGTAGTCGACGACGGGGGCGACGACGAGTGTGTCTCGCAGGAAGGCCCGTTGTCGTTCGGCCTCGGAGGCGTGCCGGGTGAGGCGCACACCCTGCAGGAACTCGGCTACGGCGACCGCCGGTACGGCCAGGTTGTCGTTTCCGCTCAGGCTGCTCAGCTGGAGCCGGCCGCGGGCAGCTCTGATCAGGACACCGGTGTCGAGGATCAGTCGAGCCATGGGTCGCGGTCCAGATCCGCGTCGACGGCCTCGCCCACCGACTCGACGTTCCGGGCGAGCTCGTCACCGCCCGGCACCGGGTCGCGGGCATAGCGGGCGAAGAGTTCGAGCAGGGCCGCGCCGTTGGCTCGCGGAGCCGGAGTGATCGTGGCCACCGGCTCGCCGCCGCGAGTGACCAGGATCGTCTCCCCGCGCTCGGTGGAGTCGAGCACGGCGGAGAAGTTGCGACTCACCTCGGTCGCCGACACCTCGCGCATGCGATCAGATTATCAGATTCTCGACCGGATCTCAGTCGTCCGGATCGTCGTCGCGGGCCAGGAAGCTGGACAGGCGCTCGATCGCCGTCTCGAACTCCGGGTTCATGTCGACGAACGTGCGCAGGCGCAGGGCCAGCCACTCGATGCTGACCTGCTCCTCGCCGCGCCGGTCGACGAGCTCCTCGATACCGCGGTCGGTGAAGTACACGCGCCCAGATTAGCGAGCGCCCCACCCCCACCTACAAGCCGAGCGTCACGAAATGGTGGAAGACTCCGCCATTTCGTGACGCTCGTGAACTCGCGGTGGGCCGGATCGCTCAGTCGCGGGAGAAGGCCTTCGAGATCAGCTCTTGCTGCTCGACCTCGTGCACCTTGGACGAGCCCGGCGCCGGGGGCCCCCCCCCGCGGGCCGCGGCCCCCGGGGGGGCGGGGAGCCCCCCCCCCCCCGTAGGGGGGGGCGGGC
>JAKDNL010000131.1 GCA_030451825.1 Pseudonocardia sp.
GCACCGCGACGCGCGCACCCGCATCGACGCCGCCGAGGCCGCCCGCGACGACGCCCACACCCGCGCCCGGGCCGCCGAAACCGCGGCCACCGCCGCGACCACCGCCCAACGCGACGCCGAAGCCGCCGCCGAGACCGCACTGGCCGAGGCCGACGACGCCGCCGCCGACCGCGACCAAGCGCGCCACGACCGCGACCAGGCCTACCAGCAGCGCGACCAGGCCCACGCCGAGCGCGATCAGCTCCAGCATCAGCTCGACCAGACCCGCACCCGGCTGGCCGAGGCCGAGCACACCCGCGACGACACCGAGACCGCCCGCGCCGCGCTGGCCGAAAACCTCGAGCAGGCCCGTACCGAGCTGGAGCGGCTGCGCACCGCGCACGAGCAGGTCACCGCCGAGCGCGACCAGACCCGCGCCGATCTCGCCACCGCACGCGACCAGGCCGAGGCCCAGCAGCGCCGGGCCGAGACCGCCGAACACGACCGCAACACCGCCACCGCGGCGACTGAGGAGCTGCGCGCCGAACGCGACCAGGCCCGCGATCGCGCCGGGCAGGCAGCCCGGGAGGCCGGCGACGCCCGCACCGCTCAGGCGGTGGCCGTCGCCCAGAACGAGGCCCTGACCCGCCAGCTCGAGCACGACATCGCCACCGAACGGGCCCACGCCCAGCAGCGCCTCGACGACCAGGCCGCCCGCTACGACCAGCAGATCGCCGAACTCCGCACCCAACTCGCCGCCGGGTCGCCTGAGTCGGCGCGGGGCGAGCCCTCTCCGCCCCCGACGCGCCGGCGACGCGCCACCCGCACCGGCGCCCGTTCGCCGGTGGGTACCGACGCACCCCAGGAGCGACCCGAGCAGCCGTAGGAGTAGCACCATGGCCACCACGACCCCGGCCCGGACCGCCAGCAGCGCTCCGTCCGCGCCGCAGCGCGCCCGAGCGCTCCAGCTCGCCCACGCTCACCGCGCCACGCAGGCCACCCACCGCGGCGCGCTCGCCGCCGAACACCCCGGGGCACTGGCCGCCGCCGAGGCCCGCCTCCAGGGCATCACCACCGCGATCCGCCAGGCCGCACACCCCGCATTGGCCGAGGCCCTCGACGCCGAAGCCACCACCGGCGCCGTCCTGCAATGCCTGCTCACCGCCGATGACGACACCTCGGCCGCCGGTCTCGACCACGCCTTGGCCGACTACCAACATCGCCGCGGCGACGTCGACGCACTTCTGCCCGCCACACGCCCGACGCCCCAGTCCTGAGCGCACCCTCCCCGCTCAGCACCCGCACGACTGGCCGACCGGCCAGGTGTGTCCTCGGCGCGGCCCTCGACCCATTCTGCGCCGGTCGAGAGACCCACAATGATCGGGGCGACCGCGTGGCAGACGATCTGTCGGGGGCCGTGCGATGCTCACGGCGTGAGCCGGCCCCCGCGTCTCTACCACGCCGTGACCTGCACCGGTACGGCCTGCGACCCGTCGTGCCCGATCGGTGATCCAAACCTGACCGGTGCTGATCCGCCGCCGCCGGACTCGTCCGTCGAACCAGGCGACCCGGTCGAGCTGGACCATCCGAACGCCGCGCGAGTCTATGACTGCCTGCTCGGCGGGTCGCACAACTTCGCCGCCGATCGCGCCTTCGCCGAGCAAGTCTCGGCGGCCTACCCGGGCGCAGTGGAGCTGGCCCGCGCCAACCGGCGCTTCCTGCGACACGCGGTGCGCCACTGCACCGAGCGGGGCATCGACCAGTTCCTCGACCTCGGCTCCGGACTGCCGACCGAGGGCAGCGTGCACGCCACGGCCTGGGCGCAGAATCCCGCCGCGCGCATCGCGCCTACGTCGACGCCGAACCGGTCGCGGTGCACTACGGGCGCGCTGTACTCGCCGACACCGGCGCCACCACGGCCGCCGGACGGGCCACGGTCACCCAGGCCGACCTGCGCCACCCCGACCAGGTCCTGGCCGGCGCCGAGGTGTCCGGGCTGCTGGACTTCACCCGCCCGGTCGCGGTGCTGCTGATCGGGGTGCTGCACTTCGTGGCCGAGGACGACGACCCGGCCGCGATCCTGGCGGGCTACCGTGCCGCGCTGGCACCGGACAGCATCCTGGTCCTGGCCCAATCCAGCAGCGACTACCCCGAACACCCGGAGCTCGCCGCCGCGGTACGGGCCGCGAACGACCGCTACACCGACACCAGCACCCCCGGCCAACTCCGCAGCCGAGCCGAGCTTGCTGTCCTGTCTCAGCGAAGTTGGCACCGGGCGTCCGGAAGTGGCACCGGGTCTCACATAACTTGCACTTGTCTCGCTCAAGTTGGCACCGGGCAGGCGTGACATGATGTGACACAGGACACAACCGTAGAGAAGTGGCGAGGGCCCGGACGGTGGAGCGTCGTTCGGGGAGGCGCCTCCGGGCGGCCGGTCCCGGTCTCCGTGGAGACCTTTCATGCGCTCGCCGACCGGCAGACCGCGGACTGGTTCGGCAACACCGAAAGCCTCCGAGGGCGGGTGAACCTGCTCAACTGGGACGGCCGAGGCCGGCCGGAGGGGCTGTTCCCGCCCCGGCGGACCGCGACCCGGCGGGCCCTCGACGCTGCTCCACCCGACGGGCCACTCACGCGGACCCGACCGGGCCCGCGGAGGAACCGCGATGACCCCCGCGCTGCCCGCCACGGACCAGGCCGTCGTGCTGCAGGCGGTGTCGGTGGGGGCCGGGCACTACTGGCCCTGCTCCGCGCGGCGAGCCACGCCGGGCTGCTCGTGATCGGGACCCGCGACATCGACCGGCGTCCGTGGCCGCCTCGACGACGGAGCTGGCCCGCGGAGCGGGACTGCCCGGTGCTGATCGTGCCCGCGGTCCGCCCCGCGCCACCAGTACGGTGATCGAAATCCGACCGCGTGCAGCGCCGGACCGCTCACCCCGCGGCGGGGAACAGCCGCCGGTCGGAGGCGGGGTCCCCGGCAGCGGGGTCGTCGTGGGCGATGGTGGTCAGACCTCGGAGGTGAGCTCACCGAGTTCGATGTCGACACCGGCGGTGGCGAAGTTGGCGAGGTCGGCTACGGCGGCCTCGCCCGCGGGTGAGCTGAGGGCGGCGAGAGCGTCCTCCTTCGTGTCCCAGGTAACGAAGGCGATCACGAAGTGGGCCGGCTTGCTGCCGTCGGGCGTTTCGCAGATCTTCCAGGTGTAGGAGCGCACCGCGG
The DNA here is from genome assembly GCA_030451825.1 of Pseudonocardia sp. GTDB lineage: Bacteria > Actinomycetota > Actinomycetes > Mycobacteriales > Pseudonocardiaceae > Pseudonocardia. The sequence continues at coordinate 3,194 of JAKDNL010000131.1, forward strand.
GGAAGTCGCGCGCCAGCGGGGCGTGCCTGGTGCGGTAGTGCTCGAGGAACGCGTCGGGATCGTCCGGGTGGGCGTAGCTGGCGGTGAGTTGATACATCGTTTGTCCTTCCGGGTGGGGAGACGAGCGAGACGGGCCCCGGACCGCGTGATCGGACCACGCGGTCCGGGTTGGCTGGGCGCTACCTCCAGCCCCGGGCAGCGGTTACGTCCGGCTGAAGGACGGGTAGCCAGCAGCGGCCTCCTCGTCGCATTTCTGCCGGTAGGTGCCAACGCCACCGATGTAGGACAGCACGCGGCGCGGCTTGCCCGGCACGTTTGACCCCAGGTACCAGGACGAGGTGTTCGCGACCAGTGTCGCGCCTGCGACCTCCTCGTGGTGGTCGACCCAGGCGTCCTCGCCCTCCTTGGTCGGCTCGATCGTCGTCTTGCCCTCGGTCTGCAGATCCTTGATCGCCCTGGTGATCCACTCGGTCTGCTGCTGCAGGCAGGTGGTCATGTTGCACAGGGCCGCGGATGGGGCGAGCGGGACGGCCGTGGTGAGCAGATTCGGGTAGCCGTGCTTGGCCAGCCCCATCGTGGTGCGGATGTCGCGACCCCACTCGTCGGTCAGCGAGCGTCCATTCCGCCCGCGGATGTCGATCCGGGTGAGCGCGCCGGTGCCGGCGTCGAATCCGGTGGCCAGGATGATCACGTCGAACTCGTGCAGCGTGCCGTCGGCGAGCTCGATGCCCGTGGGGCGGATCTGCGCGATCGGGTTGTTGCGTACGTTGACCAGGTCAACGTTGTCCTGGTGATAGACCTCCAGGTAGCCGTTCTCGAGCGGGACACGGTGGGTACCGAACCCGAAGTCGGTGGGTACCAACGTGTCGACCAGGTGCGGGTCGTTCTTGAGACGCTCGCGCATCTTGCCGCGGACGAACTCGGAGACGACCTCGCTGACCTCGGCGTCGAAGAACATCTCGCCGAAGCCCGCGAGCCACAGCTTGAGCGACCCGTCCTGGTAGATCTCTTCCAGGATCTCCTGACGCTGCTCGGGGGTACAGTCCGCCCAGGCGTGCTCAAAGTCGTACTCGAACCCGGTGAACGTGTGCGGGAGCGTATTACGCAGCTCCTCGAAGCGGCTGTGGTACCAGTCCTGGTCGGCCTTGGTGTAGGTCGGGTTCTTCATCGGCAGCACGTACTGCGGGCCGCGCGCGAACACGGTCAGATGCCCGACCTCGGGCGCGATCGTCTGGATGATCTGGATTCCGGTCGCGCCGACGCCGACCACGCCCACTCGCTTACCGGCCAGATCCAGGCCCTCCGCCGGGTAGGAGGAGCTGTACACCAGCTGTCCTTCGAAGGTGTCGGTGCCCTCGATGTTGCGCAGCGGTGCGGACAGCATGCCCGCACAGGAGACGAAGAACTGGGTGTCGACGACGTCGCCACGGTCGGTGTGGACAAGCCACCGTCCGCGATCCTCGTCGTAGTGCGCGGCGGTGATCCGGGTGTTGAACCGGATGTCGCGGCGCAGGTCGAGCCGTTCGGCGACCCACTGCATCCAGCGCTCGATCTCGGGCTGGCCGGGGAACTTCTGGCGCCAGGCCCAGTCCTTGTAGAGCTTCTCGTCGAACAGGTACTGGTAGATGTAGCCCTCGGAGTCGAAGCGGGCGCCCGGGTAGCGGTTCCACCACCAGGTGCCGCCGACGTCGCCGGCGGCGTCGAACGCCTTGACGTTCAGGCCGTGCTCGCGCAGCTGGTGTAGCTGGTAGAGGCCGGCCACCCCGGCACCCAGCACGACCGCGTCGACGGATTCGGTCGCGGTCCCCGTGTCGATCGTAGACGTCATCGTCATCGATTCCTTCCGTGTGTCCTGCCTCACGACTGCGGACAATCGTCGGGCGTGTCTCACACGGCAGAGGTGTCCGACATCAGGACATGTCGGTCCCGGTTAGTCGGTGATGCCGTACTGGCGGATCTTGCGGTACAGAGTGGACCTGGCGAGGCCCAACGACGTGGCGGCGGCCTTGCGGTTTCCGCCCGCCGCCCGCAGTCCGGCAACGATCGCGTCGCGTTCGGCCTGGTCGACGGGCCGAAGAGCGCTGCGCGGTGTGCTCTGGCAGTAGGCCGGCAGGTCGGTGACCTCGATCGTCTCGGCCCGCTGCGTCCGGACCGCCACGGCCAGTGCCTCACGGAGTTGGCGGATGTTGCCCGGCCAGCCGAACGTGGACAGGACACGCTGGGCGGTCGGCGACAGTCGAATCTCGCGATGGGGGACGAGATCGGTGAGCAGCGCCCTGGCCAGTCCTGGGAGGTCGGCGCCACGGTGGCGTAACGGGGGCACGGTCGCCGAGGCGGCGAACAGTGCGAGCAGATCCGAGCCGGCAGAGGACGCCGGCAGTTCACTGGAAGTCGCGCTGACCATCGGGAGGTGGGCCTCTGCGACGAGGCAGTCTACGAGCGTTGAGGCAGGGTCCCTCGAGACCTGGTCAATGTTCAACAGCACGAACAGAGTGCTCTCCGGTTGGGCCGCAACGCGCTCGGCGACCGACCGGGGAGCGCGTTCCATCTCGTCGGCCGCGATCGCTACGACCTCGCCGTCCGGCCGGTGCCGGGCCCAGGCTTGCTGGAGCAGGGTGAGTCGTCCGCTGCCGGGCTCGCCGAGGACGATGACGGGATCTCCGTGTGTGAGGGCGGTGTCGACGGTGGCGGCAGCGGCGCGCCACGCCGGCGATGAGCTCCCCGCGAACCCCGGCGTCGACGCCGGTGACGGCCTCTCCGGTGACCGCGGTGAGGCGGGAGGCGCAGCCGGGAGGACCAGGCGACCCGGCTGGAGTGCCGGCGCGGGCTCGCCTTCGCTGATCAGGTTGACCACGCCGACCATGCCGGCGACGTCGCCCCCGATGGCGACCGTGGAGCCCCGGAACCGGATACAGGTCCCCGACGGGAGGACGATCCGGTCGTCAACGGTCGTGTGCCGGTGCATCAGGAACTGCACGTGGTCCTGCAGGGACTCCCGGTCATCACTGGCCAGAAGGGCCTGCAACCGCCTGTTCGCCACGGTCATCAGGGGGCCGACCGCGAGCACGGCCGCGCGCGAGCGGGCATCGACACGTGAGTACAGGTCGAACAGGGCCTGCTGGGACTGGTCGCGGTCGGCGACCAGGTTGTGCTCGATCTTGGCGGCGGCAGAGCGGACCAGTGAGTGCAGCAGTGGCGTCGACTGCTCGGCAAAGCAGCTGATGTCGAGAACGCCTTCGATCCGGCCGCTGAACGGGTCCCGGACCGGCGCGCCGGCACAGGCGAAGGCCTGCAGGCTGTCGACGTAGTGCTCGGCGCCGACGATGTGGACCGAGTGGCCGGCCTCGAGCACCGTGCCCACACCGTTGGTTCCGACCTCGCCCTCGGCGTAGCCGAACCCCTGGGCGAAGGACACGCGGTCGATGACCCGACCGAAGGATTGGGTGCCGTCCTTGCGCGCCAACAGGCGCGCCCTGCTGTCGGTGAGCGCGACGCACATCGGGACGTCGGCCACCTGCTCGGCGAGCTGATCGATGACCGGTTCCGCGCACCGGACCAGCCGGGACTCGAAGTCCAGGTCTGCGAAGTACGGGCTATCGACGATCGACGGCGCCACACCTGACGAGGCACTGCGCCGCCACGACGCGGCGACATGGTCGGCGACTCCGCTCCGGCGCAGATCGCTTGCGCCCTCGAGGAAATCCGCTCGCGCCACAGCGATCCGGTATCGGCTATCGACCGAGTCGGTCATGGTCCGGCACCTCCCATGTCCTGTGTCAGATTGTGGTCCACCGCAAGCGGCCCGGGGCTGTCTCGTTATCGGACACGCCCAGCGCGTGGGACACCGTCGACAGTGATCTCGCCTACAGGAAGATATCGACAGGGAGGTCTGACATGTCCCGGCTCAACGGCAAGGTCGCCGTCATCACCGGTGGCGGCAACGGTCTCGGCGAGGCCATCGCTACCAGGATGAGCGAGGAAGGAGCGGCCGTCGCCATCCTCGACCGCGACGAGCGGGGCCGGGAGGTCGCCGACAAGCTCCGAGCGGGCGGCGCCAAGGCGATCTTCCAGCAGGTCGATGTCACCCAGGAGAACGACGTCTCCGCCGCGCTCGGCGCCGTGTCCCGGGAGCTGGGCTCGGTCACCGTCCTGGTCAACAACGCCGGAATCGAGGGGGTGAACAAGCCGACCGACCAGCTCGACCTGGCCGACTGGGAGAAGGTCATGGCGGTCAACTCCACCGCGGTGTTCCTGTGCACCAAGCACGTCATCGAGCACATGCGAGCCGCCGGATCCGGCTCGATCATCAACATTTCGTCGATCTACGGAATCCTCGGCGGCGCCGACATCCCGCCCTACCACGCCTCAAAGGGCGCCGTGAGGGTCATGAGCAAGAACGACGCGCTCACCTACGCACCGGACAAAATCCGGGTCAACTCGATCCATCCAGGCTTCATCTTCACCAACTTGGTGCACCGCTACGTCGACGACGCCGGGCTCTCCGAGGCCGATGCCCGCGGCATCCTCGATCCCGCCCATCCCCTTGGCGGCACCGGCGAGCCGGACGATATCGCCTGGGGAGCGGTCTACCTCGCCTCCGACCAGGCCAAGTGGGTCACCGGATCCGAGCTGGTCATCGACGGCGGCTACACGGCTCGCTGACCGACCGTAGACCGAAGGAGACGACATGATCGAGAACCCGTACTACACCCCCGAGTTCCACGGGGACTACGAGTTGATCAGTATCGGTCGGCTGGACCTGGAGGAGGGCGGGTCTATCCCGGACTGCCACCTCGCGGTCGCCACGTTCGGCACGCTGAATCAGGCCCGGGACAACGCCATCCTGGTGACCACCTGGTACTCCGGCACGCACCAGATCTTCCGGGACGTCTACATCGGGCCGGACCACGCGCTGAACCCGGACCGGTACTTCATCGTGGTGGTCAACCAGATCGGCAACGGACTGTCCACGAGCCCGCACAACGCGTCCGGGGCGAACGCCTCAATCGGCATGTCGCGCTTCCCACACGTGCGGATCGGCGACGACGTCGTCGCCCAGGAGCGGCTGCTGCGCGAGCACTTCGGGATCGAGACGCTGCAACTCGTCGTCGGCGGCTCGATGGGGGCCCAGCAGACCTACGAGTGGATGGTGCGCTTCCCGAACAAGGTGCGCCGGGCCGCGCCGATCGCGGGAACCGCGCAGAACACGCCGCACGACTTCCTGTTCGCGAAGTCGCTGATCGAGGCCATCACGTCGGACCCGGGATTCAAGGACGGCGAGTACTCGTCCAACGCCGACGTCGCAGCCGGCCTGCGCCGCCACGCCGGGATCTGGGCGGTGATGGGCTTCTCCACCGAGTTCTGGAAGCAGGAGGTATGGCGCGCGCTGGAGTTCGAGTCCAAGGAGGCCTTCATGGAGGGCTTCCTGGAGCCGTACTTCACCGCGATGGACCCGAACGACCTGCTGTGCATGGCGTGGAAGTGGCAGCGCGGTGACGTCGCCCGACACACGGACGGCGATCTCGCCGCGGCGCTCGGCCGCAACCGGGCGACTGCCCGGGTGATCCCGATCAACGAGGACATGTTCTTCCCGATCCGTGACCACAAGGCCGAGCTGGAGCTCACGCCACACGCCCAGCTGCGGGTGATCGACGACGTCCTCGGCCACCTGGCGCTGTTCGGCGTCGCCCCGACCTACATCGGCCAGGTCGACCAGTACCTCAACGAGCTGCTCTCCAGCTCCTGACCTTCACAGTCCGCCCGCGACCGGCCGGTCCGACGGCGTCGGTCCGCGGACCTGACGAAAGGAACGACCATGGGACGCCTCGACGGCAACATCACCGTCATCACCGGCGGCGCCGGAGCCATCGGCACCGCCACCGCGAAGCTCTTCCTCGACGAGGGTGCGACTGTCGTACTCGTCGACCTCGACGAGACCGCCCTCAAGAGCGCCGCGGCCGACCTCGGTGGGGAGCGGGTCAGTCACGTCGTCGCCGACGTCACCGACGACGACCAGGTCCGCAACTACGTCGCGACGACCGTCGAGCGCCACGGCCGTATCGACACCCTGTTCAGCAACGCCGGGACCGAAGGCGTGGTCGCACCGATCGTCGACTACCCGATGGACGTCTTCGACCGCGTACTCGCGGTGAACCTCCGGGGCGTCTACTCGAGCATCAAGCACGGCCTGCCGGTCATCCAGAGCGGCGGTGGGGGAAGCATCATCATCACGTCGTCGATCGCCGGACTGCACGGATTCGCCGGGCTCTCGTCCTACGTCGCGAGCAAGCACGCGGTGGTCGGGCTGATGCGCTCGGCGGTGCTCGAAGCGGCCGACTCTGGTGTCCGGGTCAACACGATCCACCCCGCCCCGATCGAGAACAGGATGATGCGCTCGATCGAGGAGGGAGCGGCACCGGGCGCCGCAGGCGCCGCAAAGAAGCAGTTCGAGGGCCTGATCCCGGCCGGGCGTTACGGCGAATCGAACGAGGTCGGCCGCCTCGCGCTGTACCTGGCGAGCGACGACAGCCGCTACATCACCGGGGCGACAATCTCCGTCGACGGTGGCATGTCTGTCGGATGAGCCCGTTGGGGCCGCCACCAGCGGCGGTGGCCCCAACGTCCGACGTGCATCGCGCGTCACGTTCCGCAAACGGGCGACGCGCAGCTGGCGGCAGATGACGAGCGAGAACACAGCAACGGCCATAGCGACCAGGCTGACCGGTGCGCGTCGACAGGACCCCGGCTTCGCGCTCGGCTACCGGCGGTCCGACGCCCGGGATGATGACCGGTGCCTGACTGGCGTCCGACTACCCGGCCCGCAGCCACCACACCGCCACCGCGTCCATCGGCGCTGGGAATCGCGGGCCCATCCGTAGTCGGTGGGGCAGTTCTCCTCAAGCGTGCTGATGCGGGCAAAGCGCCCAGCCGGGACGATCCAACGCCAGGGTCCACGTCCGGAAGGTCCCCGCCGTGTCCAACTTCGTCCTCGTGCATGGCAGTTCCATCGGCGGTTGGTACTGGAGCGAGGTCGCTCAGCGGTTGGAGAACGCCGGCCACCACGTCTACGTGATCGAGCAGTTGCCCAGCTCAGGGCCTGACCCGACCGCGCTCGGCGACCTGGCGACTGACGCGGCCGTCGTCAAGAAGGCGGTCGAGAGCGTCGGCGACGACGTGATCCTCGTCGGGCACTCCTACGGGGGGATGGTTATCACCGAGCTGGCCGATCATCCGCGCGTCGCGCACAGCGTGTACCTCGCCGGATACTGGCCGGCGCGAGGTAAGTCGGCGTTCGATCTGCTCGGCGCAGGCCCACCAGCGGACTGGGTCGTGCCACAGGACTACGGAACGATCAGAGTCACCAACGATCTCGATCTGCTCCGGCAGACGCTCTGCGCCGACGTCGACAAGGACCGGGCGGACGCCGACCTGCGTCGGATGACCCCCGTCTCGATCGCCAGTCTGACGGCGGCCAGCTCCGCACCGGATCGTCGGCACCCGACCACCTACATCATCACCGAGCAGGACCAGGCCGTTCCGCCGGCCGCCCAGGAGCAGATGGCAGCCGCCGCAAACCACATCGAACGTCTCCCGTCGTCGCACCAACCCATGGTCTCGATGCCCGACGAACTCGCCACGATTCTCGGGCGAGTGCACTGACAAGTCCATCCACCGGCGCGCTTCCACCGGAACCAACATCGGTGAGACAACGCTGCGGACTCCGTCTCATCCAAACTGGTTCCTCCCAGCTCAGGGCCTCGTCGCAGTGCCAACTTCGCTGACACAGGACACTTGCGACGCTGCTGGGCGACTGGGAGCTCGAACCACCCGGACTACTCGATGTCGCCTGCTGGCCAGACGGGCAGCGCGCCGCTGCCCCGCTGGGCGGCTACGGAGCGATCACCCGACCCCTACGGCGCCGGCCGGACACCCACCAGCGCCGCGGGTAGACCAACCTGGCTCAGCGGCCGAGGCGGTCGAGTTACCCGGAGCGCTGGACACCGCTTGCGCAGTAGAGCGCGCGCAGCGGGTGGCGCGGGTCAGCCGCAGTTGCGGCCATCATCGGCCGCGCGTAACCGTTCGAGATATGCCGGGCCAGCGTCGTTGTTGCCCTGATACACCCCGGTATGCGGGGCGCCCACGACGCTCAATCCGTAGTCGGCGCCGGTCGGCAACTGCACATACCGCAGCTGCCGGCCGAACCGGTCCGAATCCACACCCGGCTCTTCGACCAGGCTCACCACCTGGTCGGCCAACAGCCGGCGCGCCTCAGCGGTGGCCTCCGGCCCCCGCGGTGTCGAACTCTCACACGAGTCGATCCCGAGCACCCGCACAGTCTGCCCATCGGTGGTGTCGAACGTGTCGCCGTCGGTTACCGACGTGATCGTCACTGTGCGCGCCGCGACCAAGTCCACCGCCCGGCCCGGGCCGGCGGATTCCGGCGAGCCGCTCGGACCCGCCAGTACGGCGACGGCGACCACGCCCAGCGCAGCCACTAGGGCCGCAGCGGACCACTGCCACCCGATCCTCGGCGACGCCATCATCGGCACCTGTCCTTGCCGTTCCCACAGCGGGCCCGGCCGGATCCGCATGGCCGCCCGCCCCGGCACTGGTCATCGCTCCAAGTGACCGGGCGGTGACCAACGAGTGCCGCCGCCACCGGCCGGTGAGCGGACAGAAGCGCCCTACGCTCAGCTCCTGTGGACAGCAGCCAGAACCCGGCCGCGGCCGGCACCACCCCGGCGGTGCCGACAGTGAACGACCGCATGCGCGCGGCGGGACTGTCCGCCGAGCGGATCGCGGTACACGCCGAGGCCCAGGCGATCTGGCTGGACGGCGAGCTGATCACCGACCTGGACCAGCCGGCGCCGCCGGGCACGCGGCTTGTCTTCGGCAGGCACTGAGCACATTCGTCCCGGCGAAGCGCGGGCCGCCCGCACGAGCGGAACGCGGCGAGCATCAGTGACCGCGCCCGTCGGACAGCCCCGCGCGACCGACCGTGCGGGGATCGTTCGGCCCGTCCGGGCCGTCGAGCTGGTGGCCGGCGACGGCCAGCGCGTCGCGACGCACCGCATCAGGTAGCTGCTCCCACGAACGGGACATGCTGTCCAGAAGTGCGGCGACGGCATAACCCACATAGGCCCCACGGAAGCCGGCGTAGCTGGCTTGGGTCGCGGACCCGCGTACCGCGGCCGCCGCCGCGACCACACGTTCCTGCTCGGCGCGCCGGCGGGCGAACGCGCGCTCCTCGCCAGGCCGCGCCACCGTTCACCGCCCCCGTCCGGCATCGGGCCGCGGGTCGAGCCCGGCCCGGATCGCGTCGGCCAGATGGCGGGTCGCCTGGCGGAGCCCGATCGGCAGTCCGCGCCCGGCGGCGAGCTCGACCGCCGCGGCCCGCAGCACCGCCCCGATCTTGCCGGCGAGCGCGCGGTCAGGCACCAGCGCGGTGCCGCCTTCGATCAGCCCGGCGATCGTGCGCAACGCTCGAACCTCGGCGTCGGTGACCGCGTCCAGCTCACCGGACCGGTCGTAGCGACGGTTCTCCCCCACGCTCCCCGATCACCCCTACCCAGCTACTTGTCCGCACCCGACGCCGCCGCGGCGGGACGGTCGTCGGGCAAAACGACACTACCACGCGAGTCGAACACACGTTCCCCAAAGCGGGTCGAAGGCGCAACGACGGGCGCAGTGGTGGTCGCGGATTTCGAGGCCTGGGCGGCGGTCAGTGGGCGCTCACGGCCGCGCAGGCCGAGCGATCAAGAGGACCCGCCTTCGGCGGGGCGGGCCTGTCGGCCCTGAGCTTCGCACGGCCGATCTCCCGATCAAGGGCGCTGCGCTAGCGCTCCGCGTCGCTGCGCGACAGGCCTTCGGCCTGCCCTTGACCGCGAGCCTCGCCGGCCGTGCCCGCCGCTCGTGCGGTGGCGGGGCAAGCGCCCGCCACCCCAAGGGGACGGGCCGACAGGCCCACCACCCCGGTCCGGCCACGAGCGAGGAGTCCGCCGCGATGACCACCACCCAACCGACCACCAGGCCCGGCGTACCGACCAACGCGGTCGACCCGAGCACCCTGCACTGCCCAGGCTGCATGACGCCGGTGACCTGCGCACCGCCCGAGACCTGGACGGCGACAGCCGGAGCGGCCCCGCTGTTCAGTCATGCCGACCGCAGCGTGCTGTGCCCCGACCCGCGTGGGCGCATCAGCGAGCCCGTCGAGCTGGAGACGGCGTCGTGAGTGCCGACACGACCCACCAGGTGACCGCGACCCTGCACGGCCAAGCCCTGCTCCCGGACCCGGGGGCCGGCCCGACCCGGCGCAGCGACCTGACCGTCGCACTGTCCTGGACACCGGCCGAGCCGGCGACCGTCGCCGCCCACTTTCCCCACCAGCCCGACGTGGACTGGGTCCTCGGGCGCGACCTGCTCGCGGCCGGCTGTCTGGCGCCTTCCGGGGTCGGCGACGTCGCCCTGCTCCCGGACCCGTTCGACGCCGCGACCGCCGAGCTGGTGCTCAGCAACGGCTACGAGCGGATCTGCATCGCGGTGCGGATCGAGCCCCTGGCCGAGTTCCTCGGCCACACCGCCGCGCAGGAGAAGGGAGGTGAGGGCGATGTGTAAGGACGGCTGCTACATGGTCAAGAAGGACGGCCGGTGGGTCTGCGTCAAGGGCTGCGGCGCCTGACCAGCAGACGGCGAACCAGGGAGGGGCGGGCCAGCGGGTATCTGGCCCGCCCCTCCCGTCCGAGCCTATTGCCCCCAGCCGGGCCATCGAACACCGCACGCCGACTACGGTCGAGAGCGACCGAACGTCTAAA
>JAKDNL010000132.1 GCA_030451825.1 Pseudonocardia sp.
CCGAGGACGAGACCCGTCCCCGCCTCGGCCACGACCTTGCAGAACCCGTCCGGCTCCCCGTCGATCAGGGCCGGATTCCCGACTGGTCGGCCTCTGCGCAGTTCCGCCCCGTAGCGAACCGCCTATGGCATCATGTGCCTTCACGCCAGGAGGTGATCACCATGACGTCAGCCGACGATCACCCGGAGTACGACGCGGGTGAGCTGCCGATCGAGCAACTCGCGCGGCGGCAGGGGATCGAGCCGATCACCTCGGTCGACGAGCTCGCCCAGCCGGACCTGTGGCAGTCCGATGAGGAGTACCAGGAGTTCCTCGCCGATCTCTACGCGTCTCGCCGCGCCGGCCTCGCGTGAGCTTTGCCGTCGTCGACACCGACGTCGCCTCAGCGGTCCTGAAGGGGCAGCTGCCCGATGACCTCGCCGCGCAACTCGAAGGCCGCCAGCTCGCGATCACGTTCGTCACGGTCGGCGAGCTCACCCAATGGACTCACCTCCGTCGCTGGGGACCGGACCGCCGGGCCGGCCTCCGGGCATTCCTCAGAAGCGTCGTCCTTCTGCCCGCATCCTTCCACGCCGCGTCCATCTGGGGCGACATCCAGGCGGCAGCTCGCCTCCGCGGCCGCGCACGCCCGGTCAACGACAGCTGGGTCGCCGCGTGCTGTATCGCCCGCGATCTTCCCCTTGCCACCCTGAACACCAAGGACTACGCGGATTTCGCCGAGCACGAGGGCCTCGAACTGATCCACTGACGATCAGCGACCATGTGCCTGTTCGCCCCGGAGGCGGCGGGCGCGGGCCGCGCCGGCCGCACACCCGAGCGCCGTCTCAGTAGTGGATGGCCTGACCGCCCACGGCCAGACTCGCCTCGCCGACGATCTCGGCCAGGGTCGGGTGCGCGTGCACACTCATGCCCACCTCACCGGCGGTGCCCTCGACGAGCTTGGCGTAACAGCCCTCGGCGATCAGCTCGGTCACGTGCGGGCCGATCGCGTGCATCCCGAGGACGAGACCCGTCCCCGCCTCGGCCACGACCTTGCAGAACCCGTCCGGCTGCCCGTCGATCAGGGCCTTGCCGATGGCACGGAACGGGACCTTCGACTCGTCGACCCGGTAGCCCCGCTGCTCGGCCTGCGCCCGGTCCAGCCCGAACGAGGCCACCTCGGGACGGCAGAACGTCACCCGGGGGATGCGGTCCTGATCCAGCGGCGCCGGGTCCGCGCCGGCCATGGGCTCGACGGCCACGATGCCCTCGTGACCGGCAGCGTGGGCGAGCAGGTAACCGCCGATGACGTCTCCGGCCGCGTACACGCCGGGCTCGCCGGTCCGGTAGTACTCGTCCACACCGATCTCACCGCGCTCGTTCTACTGCACCGCGGTGGCCTCCAGGCCGAGGCCGTCGACGACGGCCCGCCGGCCGACCGCGACCAGCAGCGCGTCGGCCTCGAGCGTCTCCGTCCCGTCCCCGGTCTCGACGTCGATCGTCACCCCGCCGCCGGCCTTCGTCATGCTCCACTCCCGCGGCACCGAGGTGCCCATCCCGTACTGGTTGTTCTCGACGATGAACAGCACCGGGCACCGCCCGTCCTGGCCCCAGAGCGCGGCCAGGTTGGCCGCCTCGTGGAAGACGCCGGTCTGCATCGCGCCGTCGCCGAGGTAGAGCTGGCAGATGTGCTCGGTCTGCCGGTAGCGCATCGCGTAGAAACCCACGCCGAGAGGGATGTGGCCGCCGACGATCCCGAAGCCGCCCCAGAGGCCGCGGTCGACGTCGAACAGGTGCATCGACCCGCCCTTACCCCCGACCAGGCCCCCTTCACGGCCGTAGAGCTCGGCCATGACCGCGCCGGGGTCGCAGCCCATCAACAATGCGTGCGCGTGGTCCCGGTAGGCGGTGATGACCCGGTCGCCGGGCCGGAAGGCTTCCAGGAAGCCCGCCGCCACCGCCTCCTGACCGGTGTAGAGGTGCAGGTAGCCGCCGATCTTGCCGCGGCGGAGGACCGCTGGCACTGCTCCTCGAACGTCCGCACCAGAACCAGACGCCGGTAGAGCTCCACCGGACGCTCGGAGTCGGGACCCTCGGTCTTCTTGCGGGTCCGCGAGCCGGAACGACCCTTGGTCTTGGCCACCGGACCTCCTCGGTACGGCCTCGCCCGTCGCGACGGGGGCCGCCGTGGTCCCGCCACGAGATCGCCGCGATCGCTCTGCGACGGTCGCCTGAGGTGCCTACCCCGGACCGGGACCGTGCATGCGCGGGCGTGGCCACCGACCGTGCAGTGACCGGTTTTCGACTGGTCGAACGGCGGGTACCCGCCGGCATGCGACTGCAGTGGCTTCGACAGACCACTACCGACACCGGCCCGTTCGCGACGATGCTGATGGACGTCACCCACGACTCGGCCGAGGGCGACCACCAGGCGCGGCTGCGCTGGCGGGCGCTGCGCGAGGACCTGTCCGCACAGGGCGCCGACGCGACGACGCTGCGTCGGCTGGACGACGCGGTCGCCGAGGCATCCCCTCCGGACGGCACCGCGGGCAGGCTCCTGGTCACCGGAGCTGGTGGGGTGTTGCTCGACCACTACACCGCTGTCCCGCCGGAGCGTGGCGCCGCGCAGTGGGGTAACGCGCCGGACCTGCTCACGGTGGTGAGCGCTGTGCCCGAGGAGATCCGCACCGTGGTCGTCGGCGTCGACGAGGAAGGCGGCGAGGTCCGCGGTCCGGATGACACCGAGGCAGAGCGGGTCCAGGGCGACCGCAGCGGTCCGGTGCACAAGGCCTCCGCGGGTGATCCGAACGAGATCCCGATGCAGGAGCGGGTCGAGGAGACGTGGCGGCGCAACGCCAAGGCCGTGGCCGAGCGCGTCGACGCGGCCGTGCGTTCCGGCGGGGCACAACTCGTCGTGCTCGTCGGCGACGGCCGATCGCGTTCCCGCGTGCGCGACGAGCTGTCCGCGGGCAGCGTCGAGCTGGTGGCCGAGGTGGAACACTCGGGCGGGGAGTCCCCGACCGAGCTGCCCGCCACCGTGGTGGCTGCGGCCGACGACGTCCGCGCCCGACGACGCGACGAGACGATGGCCCGCTACGCCGCGGCCGCCGGGCGCGCGGACGGGTTCGCGGTCACCGGCCTCGGCGACGTCCTGGCCGCCACCCGCGCGCACGCGGTGGAGGTGCTGGTCCTGGATCCCGATCACGCACCCGAGGGCGAGGTCTGGGTCGGTGACGACGCCACCGAGGTGGCCGCGGAACGCGACGACCTGGTCGCCCTCGGCAGGACGCCGGACACCACCGTCCAGGTGAGTTCCGCGCTGATCCGGGCCGCCGCCGCAACGGACGCGGAACTGGTGCTCGTGGACGCGCATGCGGGTCACGACGTCGCGCTCAGCGAAGGAGTGGGAGCCGTCCTGCGGTTCCCGGTCGGCCCGGCGTCATGATCGCGCGGGTGGCGCTTCCCGGGGCGGTCCGACGCTGCTGCGGACCACGAGCCGCGGTGGGATCACCACCTCCCGGGGCGGGCGGGTGGCGCCGTCGCGCCGCCCGGCCACCAGCTCCAGGGTCTGCTCGGACAGCTCGGCGACGTTCTGGCTGATCGTGGTCAGGTCGACGTGGGCCATCCGGGACAGCGGGCTGTCGTCGTAGCCGGCCACCGAGACGTCACCGGGAACGTCCACCCCCGTCCGGATCAGGGCGTCCAGCAGCCCGACCGCGGCGTGGTCGTTGAACACGACGACCGCGGTCGGCAGCTCGCCGCCGGCCAGCAGCTCGGTGGCGGCGCGGGCGCCGTCCTGATCGTCCTTGCCGCCGCGCAGCACGCGCACCCGGTCGCCGAGGCCGGTCCGGCGCATCGCCTTGCGGTAGCCGCGACGCCGGTCGGTGGCGATCGCGCCGCGGCCGCCGTCGATGTAGGCGATCTCGCGGTGCCCGGCCGCGACCAGGTGCCCGACCAGCTCGGCGGTGCCACGCTCGTCGTCGACCCGGACGACGTCGACCTCGGCCCCGGGTAGCCGCCGCCCCACGGCGACCACCGGGACCTGCCTGCCCAGCTCGGCCAGCCGGGCCGTCGGCGCCTCGGTGCCGAGCAGCACGAGTGCCTCGCAGCGCGAGTCGATCAGCGTCTCCACCGCGCGCTGCTCGTCGCGCACCCGGGTGCGGGCACCGAGCAGCACGTCGTGCCCGCGCCGTTCGGCCGCGACGAGCAGCTCCTCGGCCAGCTCGGCGTGAAAGGTCGACCGCACCTCCAGCACGACGCCGATCAGTCCGGTCCGCCGCGACGCCAGCAGGCTCGCCGCCCGGTCCGGCCGGTATCCCAGCCGCTGCGCGGCGTCGAGAACCTTCTCCCGGGTGGCCGAGCTGGGTCCGGGCACCCCGCGCAGCACCATCGACACCGAGGCGGCAGACAGGCCGACCTCGGCCGCGACGTCGTTGAGCCGCAGCCGGGAGGGAGGGGCGCCTCGTGTCACGGGTACCGACGGTAGCAGGACTTCAAGCGCTTCAACCCGGACGACGTTTCAGACCACCAGCGAGGTCTGCACCGTGTAGAGGTCGGACCGGTAGAGGTGCCGGCCGAGCTCGACCAGTGCGCCGGCGGCGTCGTACACGACCCGCTCGGCCGTCACGCACGCCAGCGGACGGGGCTGCTCGAGCAGGTGGGCCTCGTCGGCGTCGGCCAGGCGGGCACCGATCGCCTGGTGCGCGATGGCGATCTGGGCACCCTGGAGGCGGAGCAGCTCGTAGAGGCTGGTGCCGGCCAGCGCGTCGTCGTCGAGCTCGAACCGGGCAAGCAGGTAGTTGGTCATGATGGCGAGTGGCTCACCGTCGGCGCGGCGCAGCCGGCGCATCATCTGCAGCGGCTCGTCGGCGGGCAGCAGCTCGGACAGCGTGGACAGCCCGGCCGTGGCGGGCGTGCAGCTCTCGTGCGCGAGCAGCGTGGTGCCCGGATCCCGCCCGGACGCGGCAAGGTCGTCGTAGAGGCTGCTCAGCCGTACGTCGCGATGGATCGCCGGCCGCACCACCTGCGTCCCCAGCCCGCGCCGGCGCACCAGCAGCCCCTTGCGGACGAGTTCCTGGATCGCCTGCCGGGCCGTCGGCCGGGCCAGGCCGAGCCGCTCGCCCGCCCGGGTGTCGACGGCGTGCTGGCCACCGCCGACATCCTCGAGGACCTGCTGCTTCTCGGCGCCCTGGAGGACAAGGTCGTGGTGTCGTCGATGAACCGCGGCGGCCTGCAGGGCTCGGTATTCGAGATGGACGACCGGCTCACCGGCTACGACGTCCGCGGCACCGTGGACGCCGGGTTCGACGCCATCAAGATGCTCACCCGCATCGACCCGGCCGACCCCGCCACCGTGTCCACACTGGAGACCTGCGCCCGCGTGGTCACCGAGGCCAACCGGGCCCCCGTCGTCGCGATGGTCGAGCCGTTCCTGTCCCGCCGCGTCGACGGCCGTGTGGTGAACGACCTCTCCCCCGAGGCCGTCATCCGCTCGGTGCACATCGCCCAGGGACTGGGCGCCTCCAGCGCCTATACCTGGATGAAGCTGCCGGTCGTCGACGACATGGAGCGGGTGATGGCGGCGACCACCCTGCCCACCCTGCTGCTCGGCGGTGACCCGACCACCAGCCCGGACGAGACCTACGCGTCCTGGAAGGCGGCTCTGGACCTGCCCTCGGTGCGCGGCCTGATCGTCGGCCGGGCGCTGCTCTACCCCGAGGACGGTGACGTCGCCGCGGCCGTCGATACCGCCGTCTCGCTCGTGCGGCCGCAGGAAGTGGGCGCGGCATGAGCGACCGGTACGTCATCCCTGCGGGGACGAGCCCGGCCGTCGGCTACGAGCTGGAGATCACCCCGCGGGCGGCCGGCTGGGATCACTCCAGCCCCCGGGTGGCGAGCGGACGGTGCACACCGGCGGGGAGGAGATGTTCCTCGTGCCGCTGTCGGGATCGGCGACCGTCACCCTCGACGAGGTGGCCCACACCCTCGCCGGACGAGCGGACGTGTTCGCCGGCCCGACCGACTTCTCCTACCTGCCGATCCGGTCCTCGGTGACGGTCGCCTCCGAGCGGGGCGGCCGGTTCGCGCTCTGCGGGGCCCGCACCGAGAAGCAGCTGCCGTTCCGCTACGGGCCCCGCGAGGACGTCCCGGTGGAGCTGCGCGGGGCCGGGCAGTCGTCGCGCCAGGTGCGCAACTTCGGCCCGGCCGGGGTGTTCGAGGCCGCCTCCGCCATCTGCGTCGAGGTCGTCACCCCCGGCGGGAACTGGTCGAGCTACCCCGCGCACAAGCACGACGAGGCCGGCCCGCACGAGTGCGAGCTCGAGGAGATCTACTACTTCGAGATCGCACCCGGTCCCGCCGGGCAGCGGGGGCTCGGGTTCCACCGGACGAGCTCGTCGCCCGGCCACGAGATCGACATCATGGTCGAGGTGCACGACCGGGACACCGTGCTGATCCCCTGGGGCTGGCACGGCCCGTGCGCCGCCGCGCCCGGCCACGACATGTACTACCTCAACGTCATGGCCGGGCCCGACGAGGAACGCACCTGGAAGATCACCGACCACCCCGACCAGGCCTGGATCCGGGACACGTGGGCCGAGGAGGCGATCGACTCCCGCCTCAACGGAGGACAATGAGACGGGCGAGAGGTTCCTACAGATCCAGGACCAGCCGGTCCGAGCAGGCCCGCGACACGCAGATCATCATGCAGTCGTTGCGGGACCGCTCCCGCTCGTCGAGGACGGAGTCGCGGTGGTCGACCGCGCCGTCGAGCACCCGGGTCTCGCAGGTGCCGCAGGTGCCCTCGGCGCAGGATGACAGCACGGTCGCCCCGGCGGACTCGACGACGTCCAGCACCGACGACTCCGGTGGTACCTCCAGCGTCATCCCGCTGCGGGCCAGCTCGACCTCGAACGCCTCGGCGCGCTGCGGCTCCCCGACCGGCTTCGGGCTGAACCGCTCCACATGCAAGGTCCCGGACGGCCAGGCCGCGCACCGCTGCTCGACCGCGGCCAGCAGCGGCTCCGGTCCGCAGCAGTAGACGAGGGTGTCCTCGCGCGGGGTCTCGAGCGGGGCATCCAGGTCGAGCAGGCCCACCTCGTCCTGCGGCGCAACGGTAACCCGGTCGCCGTAGCCGGCGAGCTCGTCGAGGAAGGCCATCGACGCCCGCCGGCGCCCGCCGTAGAGCAGATGCCAGTCGGCACCGGGCGCGTCCACCGCGGCGATCATCGGCAGGATCGCGGTGATCCCGATGCCGCCGGCCACGAACAGGTAGCGCCGGGCGCAGGCCAGCGGGAAGTTGTTGCGCGGCCCGCACAGCGCGACGGTGTCCCCCACGGACAACGCGTCGTGCACGTGCCGGGAGGTGCCGCGACCGTCGGCCTCGCGCAGGACGCCGAGCCGCCAGGTCGTGGTGTCGGCCGGATCCCCGCACAGCGAGTACTGCCGGGTCGGGGCGCCGTTGAGCATCAGGTCGGCGTGCGCGCCCGGCTTCCACTCCGGCAGCGGCGAGCCGTCCGCGGTGCGCAGCGCCAGCGTGACGACGCCCTCGGCGGCGGACTCCTTGGCGACGACCGTCGCGTCGGCCTCGAACTCGGCCTGTCGGTCCGGGCGACGCCCCGCCCCCACCGCCCCAGCCGCCGCGCCGGCGGGGACGGACGGCACCGGCGCGGCGAGGGCGAGCGGCATCTTCTTCCAGACGTACATGTTCGGCGAGCTCGCGTAGAACCTCGGCTCGCCGCCGAGGCTGAACCCGCCGAGCAGGGGCAGGGCTTCCTCGAGCGCGATCCGCGCCTCCAGCCGGGCCAACGGGGCGCCGAGGCAGCCGTGCACGCCCTCGCCGAACCCGACGTGACGGCCGGGCGGGCGGGTGATGTCGAACCGGTCGGGGTCGTCGAAACGTCGCTCGTCGCGGTTGGCCGCACCCGGGATCAGCACGACCCGCGATCCGGCCGGGAGGGTGACACCGTGCAGCGTGACCTCCCGGGACGTGGTGCGCGCGGTGAGCTGCAGCGGGGTCGCCCAGCGCATCGTCTCCTCGACCGTGGCCGGGATCAGCGACGGGTCCCCGCGCAGCAGCGCGAGCTGCTCGGGGTTCTCGGCCAGCAGCCTGAACATCGTCGTGACCAGCCCGGCGGTCGACTCCACCCCGCCCAGGAACAGGATCATCATCAGGCCGCTGATCTCGGAGACCGGGGTGACCTCGGCCGGGACGAACGGGTCGCCGTCGATCTCGGCGTTCACCATCGTCGTCATGAGGTCGTCGCGGCCCCGCCGGCGCCGCGACTCCAGCACGTCGACGAAGTACTGCTGGACCTTCGGGGTCGCAGCCTTCGCCTTCGGTCCCAGGTGCGGGGTCCCGGGGATCCGGTCCTTCAGCTCGTGCGCCCAGTGCTCCAGGTCTGTGCGGCGCGCCCGGTCCTCGGGCGTCGCGTCGGCGCGGCTTGGAAAGCCCATGAGGTGGAAGAAGACCTCGAACGGCATCGGCCAGGCCAGCTCGTCGCCGATGTCGATCCTCGTGCGCCCCTCCCATGTGGACACCAGCTCCCGGACCACTCCACGGACGCCCTCCTCCAGTCGCGCGATCCGGCGGGGGACGAAGAAGGGCTGCACGATGTGGCGCACCTGGTCGTGGCGCGGGTTGTCCATGCTCCCGATCGAGCCCGGCGGGACGTGCTCGAGCCGCGAGTCGTCGATGTCCATGCCGTCGTGGCTGCGGAAGACGTCCGCGTCGGTGATGGCGGCACGGACGTCGTCGAATCGGGTCAGGGCGTACCACCGGTGGCGCTCGCTGTAGTAGACGGGCGCCTCGTCCCGCATCCACCGGTACACCGAGAACGGGTCGGCCGGGTAGAAGTCCGGGTCGAACGGGTCGTACTCGACGGCAGTCGGTGCGGCCATCGGGATCCTCCGGGGTCGGTCGGTGCGGGTCAACCGTGCGATTTCAAGCGCTTCAAGGCACTTTAGAGCGCTTCAAACGGCCGGTCAACGGTTATGGACCGGTCCAAGACACCTTAGGGTGGGACTCCCACGAACGCGAAGGAGACACCGTTGTCCGACCTCCTGATGGCGACCTGCTGGACCACGGCCGGTGAGGCCGCACCCGACCGCGCCGACCGCCGTAGTCCGGTACCGCTGCGCGACCGCGTCGAAGCTGCTGCTGCGGCCGGGTTCCGCGGATTCGGCCTGAACTCCGTCGACCTGCCCGAGGCGGAACGCACCTACGGCATGCCCGGCATCAAGTCGATCTTCGACGACAACGGGATCACGCACATCGAGCTCGAGGCCGTTCCCGAGTGGTGGTCGGGTAGCGCGGCCGGGACGGAATCGCACGAGCTCCGCCGGACGGTGCTCCGCGCCGCGGAGGTGCTGCACGCCCGCCACATCAAGGTGACCCCGGACGACAGCGGCCTGCCGTGGGACTTCGGCCGGTGGGCGAGCGAGTTCGGTCGTCTCGCCACCCAGGCGGCCGACAGCGGGGCCCGGCTCGGGATCGAGTTCCTGCCGTGGGCCAACATCAGCAACCCCGAGGAGGCGCTGCACCTGGTCGAGGAGGCCGGGCACGACGGCGGCGGCGTGGTCGTCGACGTCTGGCACACCGAGCGCGGGAGCACTGCCCCTGCGGAGCTGGCGAAGCTACCTCTCGAACGGATCGTCGGGGTCGAGCTCAACGACGCCGACAGCGCGGTCGTCGGCACCCTGTTCGAGGACACCGTCCATCGTCGGCGGTACTGCGGCGAGGGCCGTTTCCGGCTGGTCGACATCGTTGACGCGCTGAGCCGAGCAGGGTGGTCCGGCCCGTGGGGGATCGAGATCCTCTCGGACGACCACCGCGCGCTGCCCGTGCCGGCGGCCGCACGGAAGGCATTCGAGACCGGCGCGCGGGTCCTCGAACGCGGTCTGCGACCCGTGTGACCACCGCGGCGCGCCCTCCCCGGCAGGAGAGGCGACGCGACCGCCGGCCCTGCCGGGTCGGCGGTGCCGGCATCCGTGCACGAGTTCCGCGGCGGTCAGGGGTCAGAGGGTGCCGACCGGGCCCGTGGACCCGCGCGCGACCAGCGTCGGTTCCAGCAACCGGGTCACCACCTGCGCCTTCGGCGAGCCGTCCGCATCCTCGATCTGCTCCAGCAGCAACCGGCCGGCCCCCCGCCCGACCTCGTCGATGTGGGCATCCACCGTGGTCAACGACAGCCGCCGCAACCGCGAGAAGACCGTGTTGTCGTAACCCACCACGGACAGGTCCTCCGGGACACGGAGCCCCAGCTCGTCGGCGGCGGCAAGCACCCCGACGGCGGACAGGTCGTTGGCGGCGAAGATCGCGGTCGGGCGGTCCGGCCGGTCGAGCAACTGCCATGCGACCCGGTGGCCGGTGGCCTCGGTCCAGTCCCCCGCGACCGTCGTCGCCACCC
Organism: Pseudonocardia sp.; assembly: GCA_030451825.1. GTDB lineage: Bacteria > Actinomycetota > Actinomycetes > Mycobacteriales > Pseudonocardiaceae > Pseudonocardia. The sequence continues at coordinate 10,386 of JAKDNL010000132.1, forward strand.
CGTGGCCCGCAGACATCGTGGCGTCGAACGTCGCGCACCGGATCCGGCCGACGGCCCCTACCCCGATGATGTGCGCGATCCGCTCGTGCCCCAGATCGAGGAGATGTCGGGTAGCCATCCGTGCGCCGGCCTCGTCGTCGTTGGCGACGCCGTCGATGGAGGGAAGCCGGGGTTCACGGGTTCCGGCGATGACGACCGGAACCGACGGCGCGACGTCGCGGACCTGCGTCACGGTGTCGTCGCTGGGGGTCCCCACGATCAGTAGGCCCTCGACCCGGAGTCCGGCCATCGCGTGCACGGCGTCGGGCTCGATGTGACCATCGGCCAGTAACGGGCGCAGCCCCCGCTCGTGCAGGACCGACCGGAGCCCCGCCAGCAGGTCGACGTACCAGGGGTTGGCGAGATCGTCGAGCACCACGCCCACCGTGCGGGTGCGGCGCTCGGCCAGGCTGCGAGCAGCCGGATCGGGCCGATAGCCCAACTCGGCCATCGCCTTCAGAACGGCTTCCCGCCGATGCGGTCGGACGTTCGACGAACCTTGCAGCACAAGGGATACCAACGACTTCGAGACCCCGGCTCGCGCGGCGACGGTGCGGATGGTCGGGGCCCCCTCCGGCGTGGCCCTAGACATCGTTGTTCACCGCAGACGCTCCATTCCCCGAGTGTACGAGCCGCACGATTTCCGCCTCACCGCTTGACGCCGGTGGCGACGGCGGTCACACTTTGGACCGGTCCAAACAGTGCCAGCCTACCTCCGCGGCAACCAGAACGGTCCTCCGACCACGACGAGACTAAGGACATCGATGACGAGCACCCTGGACACGACCAGGAGCGCGAGTGAGGGCAGCGCTCCCCCGCTGCTCACCCACTGGGCCTCGGGAGCCGCTCTCGAGGGCACGTCCGGGCGGTTCTCCGACGTCACGAACCCGGCCACCGGGGTCGTCACCGCGCACCTGCCCCTGGCCTCCGACGACGAGGCCGCCGGCGTGATCGCCGCCGCCGCTGCGGCGTTCCCGCGCTGGCGTGACACCTCGCTGACCAAGCGCACCCAGGTCCTGTTCCGCTTCCGCGAACTGCTCAACGCCCGCGCCGGCGAGCTCGCCGAGATCATCACCAGCGAGCACGGCAAGGTGCTGTCCGACGCCGCCGGCGAGGTCGCCCGCGGGCAGGAGGTGGTCGAGTTCGCCTGCGGCATGCCGCATCTGCTCAAAGGATCGGCCACCGAGAACGCCTCCACCGGTGTCGACGTCCACTCCGTGCGCCAGCCCCTCGGCGTCGTCGGCATCATCAGCCCGTTCAACTTCCCGGTCATGGTCCCGATGTGGTTCTTCCCCATCGCCATCGCCGCCGGAAACACCGTGGTCCTGAAGCCGTCGGAGAAGGTCCCCACGGCCGCGCTGTGGATCGCCGAGCTCTGGCGCGAGGCCGGTCTGCCCGACGGGGTGTTCAACGTCCTCAACGGCGACAAGACCGCCGTCGACGCCCTGCTCACCCACCCCGACGCAGGGTCCATCTCGTTCGTGGGGTCGACTCCCATCGCGCGCTACGTCTACGAGACCGGTACCGCCCACGGCAAGCGCGTCCAGGCCCTGGGTGGGGCCAAGAACCACATGGTCGTCCTTCCCGACGCCGACCTCGACCTCGCCGCCGACCAGGCCGTCAACGCCGGCTTCGGCTCCGCCGGCGAACGCTGCATGGCCGTCTCCGCCCTGGTGGCCGTCGGCGACATCGCCGACACCCTCGTCGACAAGATCGCGCAGCGGGCCCGCGGGCTGCGCACCGGCGACGGCCGCCGGGGCTGCGACATGGGACCGCTGGTCACCAAGGCCGCCCAGGACCGGGTCTCCGGCTACGTCGACGCCGGCGAGCGCGACGGGGTCACCGTGGTCGTCGACGGCCGCACCGGTGAGTTCGACGCCGATCGCCGAGAGGATGGATACAGCGGGTTCTTCGTCGGTCCCACGCTGCTCGACCACGTCGGCACCGACATGAGTGTCTACACCGACGAGATCTTCGGCCCCGTCCTCTCGGTCGTGCGCGTCGAGACCTATGCCGAGGCCGTCGCCCTGGTCAACGCCAATCCCTACGGCAACGGCACCGCCTTGTTCACCAACGACGGCGGCGCCGCCCGACGTTTCCAGAACGAGATCGAGGTCGGCATGATCGGCATCAATGTGCCGGTCCCCGTCCCGATGGCCTACTACAGCTTCGGTGGCTGGAAGAACTCTCTGTTCGGCGACACCCACGCCCACGGGACCGAGGGCGTACGTTTCTTCACCCGCGCCAAGGTCGTCACCACCCGCTGGCTCGACCCGTCGCACGGCGGACTCGACCTCGGCTTCCCGCAGAACACCTGATCCGCCGCGGCCGCCCGGGCTCCGGGCGGCTGCGCAACCACCCGCCGGGCGTCGCACGATCCGTGGCCGGCCGCCCGGCGGGCCGACCCGCTCGCTCCTGCCGGCCACCGTCGCCACGGGAGTTCCCGTGGCTGGAGACAAAGGAGTCCTCCCATGACACATCCGGCACACGCGGGCGAGTCCCCGCTTCCACCACTCGTTCCCGGTCCGCACCGCAAGCGGATCGGCCTCATCTCGATCGTCGCCTGCTTCGGTGGCCTGCTGTTCGGTTACGACACCGGGGTGAGCAACGGCGCCGAGCAACCGATGCAGATCGAGCTCGGGCTCAGCGATCTGTCTCTGGGCGTCGTCATCAGCTCGCTGGTCTTCGCCGCCGCGGTGGGCGCGCTGTTCGGCGGGCAGGTCTCCGACGTATGGGGACGTCGCAAGACGATCATCCTGCTCGCGGTCCTGTTCTTCGTCGGCACCCTGTTCGTGGTGTTCTCGCCCGGGTTCGGGCTGCTGGTGACCGGGCGGATCCTGCTCGGGCTCGCGGTCGGCGGCGCGTCGACGGTGGTCCCGGTCTACCTCGCCGAGCTGGCGCCGCTCGAGATCCGAGGGTCGATCACCGGCCGCAACGAGCTGGCGATCGTGACCGGACAGCTGGCGGCGTTCGTCATGAACGCGATCATCGGCACCGCATTCGGCCACATCGACGGCGTCTGGCGCCTCATGTTCTCGATCTGCGCGCTCCCGGCCATCGCCCTGTTCGTGGGCATGCTGCGGATGCCCGAATCGCCACGCTGGCTCGTCGAGAAGGGGCGCCACGACCACGCGCTGGAGGTACTGAAGACCGTCCGCTCGGAGGCGCGTGCCGTCGCCGAGCTGGACGAGGTGAAGCGCGTCGCCGAGGAGGAGAAGGCAGAGCACCGGGTCGGCATGAGAGCGATCCTGGCGAACAAGTGGCTCGTCCGGATCTTGCTCGTCGGTATCGGGGTCGCGATGGCCCAGCAGCTCACCGGCATCAACGCGATCATGTACTACGGGCAGCGAGTGCTGATCGAGGCGGGATTCACCGCGGACGCGGCGCTCGTCGCCAACATCTCCGCGGGTGTCTTCGCCGTGATCGGTGGCGTCATCGCGCTCCGCAACATGGACAGGCTCGACCGGCGCAAGACCTTCGCCATCGGTCTCTCGCTGACCACGACCTGCCATGTCCTCATCGGAATCGCGGCACTGGTGCTGC
>JAKDNL010000741.1 GCA_030451825.1 Pseudonocardia sp.
GCGACTCCATCGACTGACCCATGATCTTGCGGACGTGCTCGAGGGTGTTGCCCATCCCGTCGCTGCCCACCGACAGCTGCGCCGGCCAGGCGATCTTCGGGTCGTCCACCATGACCGGGCCCGGCTCGATCTTGTCCACACACTGACCGACGATCTTGAGCGACTCGTGCATCTCCGCCACCCGCAGCCGGTAGCGGGCGAAGCAGTCGGCCTCGGTGGCCGTCGGGACCTCGAAGTCGAACTCCTCGTAGAGCGAGTACGGCTCGGTCTTGCGCTGGTCCCAGGGCAGCCCGGCGGCACGCAGGATCGGGCCGGACGCACCGAGGGCGAGGCAGCCGTCGACCGGCAGGTAGCCCACGCCCTCCATCCGCTGGCGCCAGATCGGCTGTCCGGTGAGCAGCTTGTCGTAGTCCGGCAGCCGGGTGTTCATGAGCGCGATGAACTCGGTGACCTTCTCCGCCCAGTCCGGGGGCAGGTCCTGGGCGAGCCCGCCGGGCCGGATGAACGCGTGGTTCATCCGCAGCCCGGTCAGGTGCTCGAGCAGGTGCAGGACCTCCTCGCGCTCGCGGAAGCCGGACGTCATGCCGGTCAGCGCGCCGAGCTCCATGCCGCCGGTGGCGATCGCGACCAGGTGTGAGCTCATCCGGTTGAGCTCCATCAGCAGGACCCGGATCAGCTGCGCGCGGCGCGGGATCTCGGCGTCGAGCAGCTTCTCGGTGGCCAGGCAGAACGCGGCCTCGTTGAACAGCGGGGCCAGATAGTCCGCGCGCGTCACGAACGTGACGCCCTGGGTCCAGGTCCGGTACTCGCAGTTCTTCTCGATGCCGGTGTGCAGATAACCGATCACCGGGCGGCCCTGGGTGACGGTCTCGCCCTCGAGCTCGAGCACCAGACGCAGCACCCCGTGCGTGGACGGGTGCTGCGGCCCCATGTTGATCACGATGCGGTCGTCGTGCTCGGAGTCGATCAGGGTGTCCCAGTCGCCACCGGTGACGGTGTAGACGGTGCCCTCGGTCGTCTCCCGCTCGGTGGCGGTATAGGGGTCGGTGCCCGGCCCGGAGTCGGTACTCATGTCGCCTCCGCGCGAAGGAGTCCGTCGGCGATCGTGCTCACGAGTACGCCCTCCGTTCATCCGGCGGCGGGATCTCCGCGCCCTTGTACTCCACCGGGATCCCGCCGAGCGGGTAGCTCTTGCGCTGGGGGTGGCCGTCCCAGTCGTCGGGCATCAGGATCCGGGTCAGCGCCGGGTGACCGTCGAAGATCACGCCGAACATGTCCCAGGTCTCGCGCTCGTGCCAGTCCGCCGTCGGGTAGGTCTCGACGACGCTCGGCACGTGCGGGTCCTCGAAGTCCAGCGAGACCTCGAGCCGGATCCGGCGCCGGTAGGTCATCGACAGCAGGTGGTAGACGACGTGCAGGGGCTTGTCGACCGGCGCACCGTCCGGCGCACTGTAGTCCACACCGGACACCGTCGAGCAGAACTCGAAGCGCAGGCCGGGATCGTCGCGCAGGGTGCGGGCGAGGTCGGCCAGCCGCTCGGGCTGCACGTAGAAAGTGATCTCGCCGCGGTCCACGGTGACCTGCTCGATCGCGGAGCGGTCGATCCCGTTCTGGTCCATCGCCGCGCCGAGCTCGTCGACCATCTCGTCGAACCAGCCGCCGTAGGGCCGCTCGGCCGGGGCCGGGGCGTAGCCCGGCAGGCGCAGACCGCCGAAACCGGACGTGTCGCCGGTGCCGCGGACCCCGAACATGCCGGACCGGGTGCGGGTCGCCGCGACCGGGACCTCGCCGCCCATGGACGCCGGGCGGGTGCCGGTCTCCGGGCTCTCGCCGCCGGCGGCGCGCTGCTCGTCCAGCGCCGCGCCGCTCTGCTCCGACGAGGACTGGGCGGCCCCGGTGCGTTCCGAGGCGTCCTTCGAGGCCCCGGTACGGCCGGGATCGTTGTCCGGTCCGGTCATCACTGCCCTCCGGTGGAGATCTGCGGCCTGGACTGCTCGGCCGAGAGTTCTGCCGGCGCCTGGGTCCGCGGCTCGCTGCCCGGCTCCGGGTAGTTCGGGACGTCCTGGTTGCGGGTGGTCTTCAGCGCCCCCAGCTGCTTGGACTTCGGCGCGAACTTCACCGACGACGGGATCATCGGCGTGCGGTGGCCGCTCTCGGCCAGCTCGGCGGCCCGCTTGGCCCCCAGTGGCTCGTCCATGATCTTGGCGTGCAGCTTGAGGATCGCGTCCATCAGCATCTCCGGGCGCGGCGGGCAGCCCGGCAGGTACATGTCGACCGGCACGACATGGTCCACGCCCTGCACGACGGCGTAGTTGTTGAACATGCCCCCGGAGCTGGCACACACGCCCATCGCGAGCACCCAGCGGGGTTCGGGCATCTGGTCGTAGATCTGGCGCAGGACCGGGGCCATCTTGTTGCTGACCCGGCCCGCGACGATCATCAGGTCGGCCTGCCGCGGCGAGGCCCGGAAGACCTCCATGCCGAAGCGCGCCAGGTCGTAACGCGGGGCGCCGCTGGTCATCATCTCGATCGCGCAGCAGGCCAGGCCGAACGTGGCCGGCCACAGCGACGACTTGCGCGTCCAGTTGACCAGTTTCTCCACGCTGGTCAGCAGGATGCCGTTGGGCAGGTTCTCCTCGAGTCCCATGGCGCTACTCCTAGTTCCAGTCCAGCCCGCCACGACGCCAGACATAGGCGTAGGCGAACCCGACCGTGATGATGAACAGGGCGATCTCCACCAGGACGAACATGCCCAGGCCCGCGCCCGCGAACACGTCCGCGCTGACCGCGAACGGGTAGAGGAAGACCATCTCGATGTCGAACAGGATGAACAGCATCGCGGTGA
>JAKDNL010000742.1 GCA_030451825.1 Pseudonocardia sp.
GAGCCCGCGGCGGTGGGCTTGTAGTCCGGCTTGGCGTCCTGCTCGGGGGCGGGCGGCTGCTCGACGGTCTCCCCCCGGTTGGCCCGGACCCGCGCGTCCACCGCGCCCGGGGCGAGGATCGCGCTGTCGGTGAGCATCAGCTCCGCGGCGTTGAGCCAGCGCCCGTAGTAGCCGTCGTCGAGGTACGCCGGGCGGTCCAGGGCGCCCAGCGCATGCCGGAACGCGTCGAGGTTGCGCCCGGAGATGCGTCCCATCGTGAGCAGGGTCATCGCGAACGCGCGGCCCTCCCACGGCTCGGCGAACACCGGCTCGTCCGGGGTCGGCGCGGTGGCGCGGCCCCAGCCCTCGGTGCCGCCCATGTTGGCGATGCTGCTCATCGTCTCCCTCTCCTCGATAACCGGAAGGGGCGGGTGGCCGCGGCGCTGCGACCTCCCGCCCCCCGGGGTCCGGACGTGTCAGAGCGTCCAGGTCTGCACCACGAGCGCACCCTCACGGCGGGCGGTCAGCGTCGCGTCGAGCACGTCGAGCGGGTGCATCGGCTGGACACCCTCGATCACGTCGGATTCCCGCATGCCGTAGAGCGCCGCCATCGCGAAACGACAGGCGTAGACCTTGCCGCCCTCCTTCATGAACGTCTGGAGCTGGTTGTTGAAGTTCATGTGGCCGGGGAACGCCTCGGCGCCGACGGTGGGGAAACCGCGGGTGGCCGACGCCATCAGCACGCCGGGGCCGAAGAGCACCAAGGAGGTGTCGAAGCCCTTGCGGTTGATGCGGGTGGCGGTGAGCATGTTGACGAAGCCGACCGAGCCCTCGAACGGCACGGTGTGCATGAAGATGTAGGCCTTCTCGCCTTCATTGGCCTGGATGTCGTCGAAGAGCTTCTCGTCGTAGTCGACGATGATGTCGCCCTCGGCGGGGCGCTCGCCCTTGATCTGAGCCACGTGCTTCTCCTTCTGGTGCGGGTGGATACCTGTCGCGGTCAGACCGCGGGTCCTTGGGATCGGGGCGGCGCGGCCCAGGTCCGGCGGTGACTGCCGGGCATCGCCCGCATGATCCGGCTGCGCACGGGCCACGGCAGTGCCGCATACGTCGGGGCGAAGACCTTCAGCCAGAAGATCTCCTTCGCCCCCTTCGGCGGACGCGGGGCCGGCGCCCCCTGCGTCCTCGCCAGCCTCTGGTGGGCGGCGATCAGGAGGTAGTGCTCGGAGTTGCCGCGCAGCCAACCGAAGAACGACCCCATGACGTCAGGCCTTCTTCCGCGCGGCATCGATGGCGCTCCGCGAGGCGGCGACACCGTTGGTGGCCGCCACGACGATGGGCTCGTTCAGCGCGCCGATGGCCGGCGAGTAGACGTTCTCCATCGTGGACAGATCGTGCAGCGTCATCCCGAAACGGATGGCCTGGGCCAGGAAATCGGCCCGCTCCTTGATGCCCTCACCACCGCCGACCATCTGCGCGCCGATGAGCCGCAACGTGCCCGGCTCCGCGAGCAACTTGACCTTCACCGGCTGCACACCCGGGTAGTAGCGGGCACGGGAGATGCCCTGCGCCTCGCACACCACGTACGGGATGCCCAACGCGGTGGCCGTGGCCTCACCGAAGGACGCCCCGCCGATCACCCACTTGCCCGCCGGCGTGCCCCACGGCACGTACACCGCGCGGTAGGCGCGGTCGCCACCACCGGCGTTGGTGCCCGCCGTCTTGCCCTGCGCGTAGGCGTGCGACCCGGTGAGCCCCTGCAGCGGGGTGCGGGTCAGCCCGTGCGGGATCTCCACGACGTCGCCCGCGGCCCACACGTCCGGGGCGGAGCTCTTCATCCGCTCGTCGACGACGATACCGCCGGTGGAGCCGAGCTCGATCCCGGCCGCCTTGGCCAGCGTGTTCTCGGGGACCTTGTGGGTGGAGATGACCACGAGATCGGCCGCGATCTCCCCACCGGAGGTCCGCACGGCCCGGACCCTGCCGTCCGCGTCGCCGAGGAACGCCTCCAGCGTGGTGTTGAAATGCAGGTGCACCCCCAGCTCGCGCCACGACTCCTCGACCGGCGCCATGATGTCGGCGTCGGCCATCATCGCCAGCGCGTAGGGGTTGGGATCGATCAGGTGCGTCTCGACGCCGCGGTGCGCCAGCGCCGTGACCATCTCCAGGCCGAGCGGGCCGGCCTCGACGACCACCGCGCTCTTCGTCGAGGAGATGACCTTGTCCCACTCCATGGCCTTGCGGATGTTCTTGACGTAGTACAACCCGCTCAGGTCCCCGCCGGGCACCCCCGGGTCGGCGTAGTTCCAGCCGGTGGCGATGATCAGCTGGTCGTAGCGGACCGCGCCCTCGCCGGTGACCGTGACCGTCTTCGCCGCGACGTCGACCGCGGTGACCTCGGTCTCGTAGCGCACGTCGATGCCCGCGTCGACATAGGCCTGCTTGCCGGCCAGGAAGAGCCGCTCGAAGTCGGGGATCTCACCGCCGTGCACATAGGGGATGCCACACGGGCTGTAGGCGACGTCCTCGTACTGCGTGTAGACCACGACCTCCGCCCCCGGATCGGCGGCCTTGACCCCGCCCGCGGACCCGAGACCGGCCGCGCCGCCCCCGATGATCACCGTCTTGCGAGGCACAGTAGGACCCGCTTCCCTTGGTCGATGTCCGATGGCGGTGGATGATCGCCAATTCATCCACCATATGTGACGAAGATTCACTATACTGAACGTGATCACTCTGTCAAGGAGAGTCCACATGTCCGCTGCCCCGCCGGAGACCCGCGGCTCTGGCGACCCCGCGGCCTGGGAACCGATCGTCGGCGCCATCGGCCCGAAGGTCCGCGACCTGCGCCAGCAGCTCGGTC
>JAKDNL010000743.1 GCA_030451825.1 Pseudonocardia sp.
GGCGGGGCCGGGGGGGCCGCGCGGGGCGCCCCCGCCCCGCCCCCCCCCCGCTGGCCCCCGCGCACATGCCCGGCGCGGACACCACCGGGTTCACCGTCTCCACAGCGGACGGCTCGATGATCGTGCTGGTCGGCGGCCGCCAGGTGTACCGGGCCCCGGTCCCGGCCGGGAACTCCTGCGGCCTGGTGCTCGACGCCGACGGTGCCGGGACCGTGCTGCGCCTCGGCGGCGCCGACCCCGTGGTGCTGCCCGGGGACCGGGTCCGCTCGGTCAGCGCATTCACCACCGACCTCTCCGGCGCCGATGCGACCGGCTTGCAGGTCGTCGCCCGGGCCGCGGACTGGTTCGACGTCACCTCGACCGGGGCCAAGACCGCGCTGATCGTCGTGCAGCTGCTGCTCGCCGCCGCGTCACTGGCGCTGCTCGCCCTGGCCGACCGGCGCCGGCACGGTTCGCGCCTGCGCTCCCGAGAAGCGAGGACGCGACTGTGGCGGGCCCGCGCCGCGGCGGCGGTCTCGCCCCGCGCGTGGGCCCGGCGGACCGCCGACGTCGGGGTGCTGGTGATCCTCGGCGTCTGGACCGTGATCGGCCCGCTGACCACCGACGACGGGTTCACCGAGGGCATCGTCGCCAACGCCGCCGGTAGCGACGCGTTCACCAACTACTACCGCTGGGAGAACGCCTCCGAGGCGCCGTTCACGCTCGTCCTGCGGCTGGTCCAGCCGCTGGTCGACGCCGGTGCGAACCCGCTGCTGCTGCGGGTCCCGAGCCTGGTGTGCGGTCTGCTGGTGTGGTTGCTGCTCAGCCGGGTCGCGCTGCCGGCGCTGCTCCCCCGGCACGCGCGGTCGGTGGCGGTCCGGCTGCTGCTCGCCGGCACCCTGCTGATCTGGTGGATGCCGTTCGACCTCGGCGTGCGCCCGGAGCCGTTCGCCGCGGTCTCGGTGACGGCCGTGCTGGCGTTCGTGCTCCGCGCCGCGTACCGGCCCGGTCGCGCCGGGCTGACCTGGCTCGGGCTGACCGGGTTCGCACTCGGGATCGCGCTGGCCACCACCCCGTCCTCGGTGGCCGCCGTGGGCCCGGTGCTCGTCGCGCTCCCCCGGTTGTGGCGGCTGGCCCGCGGCGGGTTCGGTGCCGGTACACCCACCCACCCCGCCGGGCTGCTGCGCGCGGCGGCCGTGACGGCGGCGACGGCGGCGACGGCCGGTGTCGGGCTGGTCGTGATGTTCACCGGTCAGAGCTGGTACACCGTGTCCCGGGCGACCGGGATGCACGCCTTCTACGGCCCGAACGTGGCCTGGTACCAGGAGATCCAGCGCTACGAGTACCTGCTCGCGTTCGACAGCGAGCAGGGCGGGCTGGGCCGCCGGGTGCCGGTGCTGCTGACGCTCGCGCTGCTGGTCGCGGTGCTGCCGTTGCTGGCCCGCGGCGTGCAGCGGCTGCCCGGGATGAACCGGGTACCGGTTCCGGCGCTCGGGCTGGTGGCCGGGCTGGCGATGCTGTCGCTGACGCCGTCGAAGTGGACGCACTACTTCGGCTCGCTGGCCGGGATCGGCGCTGCGGCGCTCACCGCGGGCGTCGTGCTGCTCGTCGTCGCCGCGCGGCCCAGGTCTCGTCCGGTCCGCGACTGCGCCGGGCAGCCCGCCGTCCGGCTGGCCGCCGGGGCCGGCGCGGTCGCGGTGGTGGTGGCCGCGGCGCTGGCCTACGCCGGGCGCAACACCTGGTTCATCTACTCCCACTACGGCGTCCCGCACGAGGACGGGCCGTGGCGCCCGTTGAACACCCCGCTCCCCTGGCTCGCGCTGGCGGCCGTGGTGCTCGTCGCCGGGGCGGTGCGGTTGCCGTTCCTCCGCTCCGGCGGCGGCAGCGCGGGCGTCGGACGGATGCTGATCCGGCTGCCCGGCGTGCTGGCCGTGGTCGTGACGGTCACGACGGTCGCGGTGCTGCTGTACTCCTTCGCGGTCGCTCCCGGACGTCAGGCCGGCAGCTACTCGGTCGGCGGGCAGATGCTGGCTCACCTCGCCGGCGAGGACACCTGCGGGCTGATCGACGACGTCGTCACCACGATCGACACCCCGGGCGGGGCCCTGAAGCCCGGTCCGGGCACCCCCGAGCTGACCGGGTTCACCTCCGGCGGCGGCTTCCGCGGGACACCGCCGTCGCCGCCGGGCAGCGGCTCGTCGACGTTCCTGTGGGGCAGCTCGGCAAACGGCGCGATCTCCACCGGGACGCTGAGCAGCCAGTGGTTCGTGCTGCCGAAGGTCCCCGCCGACCAGGAGCTCGCGGTGAACGTGAGCGGCCGGACCGCACAGGGCAACCGGCTGGCGCTGGAGTTCGCCCGCGAGCGCGCGGGCGGCGGCGGCCCGACGCCGATCGGGCAGCGGGTCCTCGACGACACCGCCACCGCGCCGGAGTCGCAACCCGAGTACCCGACCGACCGGGTCGAGGAGGACTCGCCGCTGTTCCGCGACGAGTGGCGCCCGCTGCACCTGGCCCCGTCGGCGATCCCGCCCGGCGCCGACCTGGTCCGAGTGCGGGCCACCGACGGCGCCACCGACCCGGGCGGGTTCCTCGCCGTGACCGGCCCGCGGCTGCGTGACGTGACGCCGGTGCGCGCGCAGCTCGAGAGCGGCGGACCGGTGTTCGTGGACTGGACGCTGCGGTGGTCCGCGCCGTGCGTGCGCGACAACCCCCGCGTCACCGGTGGTGTCGCGCAGGCGCCGGAGACGCTGCTCAAGGCCCCGGCGGACATCGGCTTCTCCGGCGAGGCGTCGTTCGTCAACGGGATCGGCGGCAGCTTCGGCCCGATGTCGGTGATCGGCACCGAGAGCGTCGTCCCC
>JAKDNL010000744.1 GCA_030451825.1 Pseudonocardia sp.
GTCGTGGCCACCTGGCGGCTGGTGGAGGACTTCACCCGCGCCGAGCTGACCCAGCGCCTCGAGCAGCTCACCGAGAGCCTCGAGGACAACGTCGAGCAGGTCCCCGACCCGGCGACGATCGAGCTGGCCATCCCGGCCGACAGCCGCCTGGAGATCGACCGGGTGGACCGGCCGCCGCAGGTGTTCGGTGTTCCCGAGGTGGCCGACCCGGTCGTGGAGTCGCTGCCGTTCGGCCCCGGCGGGACGATCGTCCTCGCCCAGCCCAAGTCGGTGATGCGCGCCCAGCAGACGCAGGTCGTCGCCGTCGTCGCGCTGCTGGTGCTGATCTCGGTGACCAGCGGGGCGATCGTCGCGACGCTCACCGCGCGGCGTCTGGCCGAGCCGCTGCGCGACGTCGCGGCCCGCGCGGCACGCCTGGGGGCCGGGGACTTCCGGCGGGCGCCGGCCCGCTACGACATCGCCGAGCTGGACCGGGTCTCCGAGGTGCTCGACAGCTCGGCGACGGCGCTGGCCCAGCTGATGCAGCGTGAGCGGGTGCTGGTCGGCGACGTCTCACATCAGCTGCGGAGCCGGATCACCGCCCTGCAGCTGCGCCTCGACGAGCTGTCGACCCACCCCGACCCGGACGCCCGCAGGGAGGCGCTGGCCGCGATCGAGCAGACCGAGCGCCTCTCCGCCGTCCTCGACGAACTCCTCGAGGCCGCGCGTGCCGCCCGCGCGGCGGGGGCCGAGCCGATGGACCTCAAGGACGAGCTCGACGCCGTCGCCGACGAGTGGCGCGGCACGCTCGTCTCGGCCGGGCGGTCGCTGCGGGTGCGGGTGCCGGAGGGGATGCTCGCCCGGGTCACCGCGGCCCGGGTGCGCGAGGCCGTCGGTGCGCTGGTGGACAACGCCATCCAGCACGGCGAGGGCCCGGTCACGATCAGCGCGCGGGCCGGGGAGAACGCGCTGCTGATCGAGGTCAGCGACACCGGCCCCGGGGTCCCGCAGGACCTCGTTCCGCACGTGTTCGAGCGCGGCGTCTCCGCCCAGTCCTCGACCGGCCTCGGCCTGGCACTGGCCCGCGCGCTGGTGGAGGCCGACGGCGGGCGCCTGGAGCTGTCGCGTGCGCGCCCGCCGATCTTCCGGATCTATCTGCCCGCGGCCCGTACCGACGACGTCGTCGGAGCGCCGCGCCAGGCCAGCAGCCCGCGCTGACCGTCATCTGGCCCAGGGATCAGCCGGGGGGCGGGGGGATCTGACGGCGGACGTTCTGGTCCGGGAAGACGTAGCGGCGGAACGCCCACCAGCGGAACGCCATCCCGACCAGCGTGCCCAGGATCTGCCCGGACACGAAGTCGGCGACCTCCTGGGTGAGCAGGCCGACGAACGGCTCCTGCAGGTTGAACAGGTACCGCGACGCGGCCAGCGGCGCCGTGTAGGCGACCACCCCGAGACCGCTGATCACGAAGAACAGCAACGCTTCGTGATGGCGCTCCCGCCCGCCGCGGGTCCGGAACGACCACTCGCGGTTGAGCACGTAGGACATCATCGTCGCCACCAGCACCGCGATGATCTTCGCGGTGAGCGGCTTGTCCTCCAGCACGGTGCTCTTGATCAGCAGGAACACCGTCGTGTCGATGATCCACGTGGTGCCGCCGACGAACAGGAACTTCACCAGCTCGCGGTGCTTGATAGCGACGTCACGGTAGGGCTGAGGGATGCGCGCGAGCGCTGTCTCCACCACCGTCACCCGCTCGATCGTGCCAGAGCGTCCGACTCCGACCCCGTTCGACCCGTGGTCCGTCCGACCCGCGGTCCGGGCGACGGCACGTGCACGGGCCGCGGTGGGCGCGGACTAGGGTGGCCGCCTTGTGGACAGCGTGAGCGGCAGCAGCCCGACGCCCGACGGCGTACCCGAGCCACCCGGCGCACCGGGAGCGGTGCGCGATCCCGGTGCGATGCCGGTCGTCGGCATGGTCGGTGGCGGGCAGCTGGCCCGGATGACCGCCCAGGCCGCCGTCGCGCTGGGGCAGACGCTGCGGGTGCTGGCCGCGTCCCCGGGCGACCCGGCCGCACGCGTCACCCCGGACGTCGTGGTCGGTGACCCCGACGACGTCGCCGCGCTGCGCCGGTTGGCCCACGGTTGCTCGGCCGTCACGTTCGACCACGAGGGCGTCCCGCAGCCCGCGCTCGCCGCGCTGGAGGCGGCCGGGGTGCCGCTGCGGCCGTCGCCGTCGGCGCTGGAGCACGCGCAGGACAAGCTCGTGATGCGACGACGGCTGGCCGCGATGGGCGTGCCGGTTCCCGCGTTCGCACCGGTGCAGCGCCCTGCCGACGTCGAGTCATTCGGTGCCGAGCAGGGCTGGCCGGTCGTGCTCAAGGCAGCGCGCGGCGGCTACGACGGCCGCGGCGTCTGGCTGCTGCGCGAGCCGGACCCGGACCTGGTGGCGCGGCTGCTCGAGGCCGGGACGCCCCTGCTGGTCGAGCAGGCCGTGACGATGCGCCGCGAGCTGGCCGCGCAGGTCGCACGCTCGCCGTTCGGGCAGGCCGCGGTGTGGCCGGTGGTCGAGACCGTGCAGGTCGAGGGCCAGTGCGCGACCGTCCTCGCCCCGGCGCCGGGGCTCGACGAGGACACCGCGCTGGAGGCACAGGCCCTGGCGCTGCGGGTGGCGCGCGAGCTGGACGTGACAGGGCTGCTGACGGTCGAGCTGTTCGAGACCGACTCGGGGCTCTCGGTCAACGAGCTGGCGATGCGTCCGCACAACTCCGGGCACTGGACGATCGAGGGCGCCCGGACCTCGCAGTTCGAGCAGCACCTGCGCGCGGTGCTGGACTACCCGCTGGGCTCCA
>JAKDNL010000745.1 GCA_030451825.1 Pseudonocardia sp.
CTGGACCGCGACGGCGCGATCCTGCACGAACGCGCCGGCGACATCCTCGCCCCCTGCGGCAACCGGCGTGCGTCGGTGTGCCCGGCCTGCTCCGATCGCTACGCCTCGGACGCCTTCCACCTCGTCCGGGCGGGAATGGCCGGCGGGACCAAGGGCGTCCCGGAGACCGCTGCCGAGCACCCGCGAGCGTTCGTCACCCTGACCGCGCCCTCGTTCGGGGCCGTACACACCCGCCGCGTCTCCCGGCGCGGACTCGTCGTCCCCTGCGGGTGCGGGGACAAGCACCACCCCGACGACCCGCGCATCGGCGGCGCCCTGGACCCCGACACCCACGACTACGAGGGCGCGGTCCTCTGGCAGGCCCACGCCGGGAAGCTCTGGAACCGCTTCGCCATCGCGCTCCGGCGCGCCCTGGCCGGGATGCTCGGGGTCAAGGTGCGCGAGTTCCGCGACTTCGCCCGCCTGTCCTACGCCAAGGTCGCCGAGTACCAACGGCGTGGCCTGGTCCACTTCCACGCCGTCATCCGCCTCGACGGGCCCGACGGCCCGACCACACCGGCTCCGACCGCGATCACCGCCGCAGGACTGCACGCCGCGATCCGGGACGCCGTCCGCGCCGTCTGCCTCACCGTCGCCCGCCCGGACGGGGCACCGCTGCTGCTCGAGTGGGGCAGCCAAGTCGACATCCGGCCCATCACCCCCACCGCGGCCGGGCAGCTCGAAGACGACGGCGGGCAGATCACCGACGCCGCGCTCGCCGCCTACGTCGCCAAGTACGCCACCAAGGGCACCGGAAAGAGCGAAGCCACCGACCGACCCATCCGCGACATCGCCCACCTGGCTCACCTCGACATCAGCCCGCACCACCGGCGCCTCATCGAGACCGCCTGGCACCTGGGCGGCCTGGACGAGTACGAGGAGCTGAACCTGCGCCGGTGGGCGCACATGCTCGGGTTCCGCGGGCACTTCCTCACCAAGTCACAGCGCTACTCCACCACCTTCGGCGCTATCCGCGGCGAACGACGCACCTGGCGCCTCGTCGCCACCCTCGCCGAACTCGACCGCGACACCGACGACCCGAACGACACCCCGCCCGACCTGGACACGATCACCGTCGTCAACGACTGGTCACTCGTCCACATCGGCCACCACAACGAAGCCGAACGAGAACTCGCGCTCGGCATAGCCGAACGCAACCGGCAGCAACGACAGACCAGGACTGCGGACAGGAGCGCGTCATGAACGGTGCAGCTGGGCAGGCAGGAACGCAGTACCTGACGGTTCCCGAAGCAGCGGTCCATCTCAACACGTCGGTGCGATTCGTCCGCCGGTTGATCTCGGAGCGACGGATCGCCTTCCACCGCGTCGGGCGGCATGTGCGTCTCGGCGTTGCGGACCTGGATGCCTTCGTGCAGGCCGGTCGGGTCGAGCCAATGACCGAGGCGGACATCTGGCGCGGTCTACGCGGGGTGGCGTGATGGCGAACCGACCTGGTCACCGTCGGTTCGGGCACGTTCGGAAGTTGCCTTCAGGGCGCTACCAGGCGAGCTACCTCGGGCCTGACGGGCGGAGGCGGACCGCGCCGGAGACGTTCGAGCGGAAGAAGGACGCTGACCTGTACATCTCACGGGTAGAGGCGCTGATGTCCCAGGGCGACTGGACCGATCCGACGCGAGCCAAGATCCGGCTGAACGACTACGCGGAACGGTGGGTCGACCAACGTGCAGGGCTCCGGCCCCGGACGGTCGAGCTGTACCGATGGCTGCTGGCCAGGCATGTCCTGCCCACGCTCGGCACGGTCCCGCTCGGGAACCTGTCCACGCCCATGATCCGGCAATGGCGTGCTGACCTGCTCACCGCGGGGGTGTCCGAGACGATGGCGGCGAAGTCGTACCGGCTGCTGCGGGCGGTCCTGAACACCGCGGTCGACGAAGACCGGATCATTCCGCGTAACCCCTGCCGTGTGCGCGGCGCCGATCAGGAGAACCCTGCCGAGCGCCCGGTGCTCACCGTGGCCCAGGTCTTCGAGCTGGCCGACGCCATGCGCTACCGCCGACTCCGCGCTCTGATCCTGGTGACCGCGTTCGCGACCCTGCGATGGGGCGAGGTGACCGCTCTCCGCCGCTGCGACGTCGCTGCCGACGGGAGTTGGGTACGGGTCAGCTTCGCCCACACGGAGGTGGTCGGTCGCGGAATCGTCGTCGGCCCGCCGAAGTCGAGGGCCGGCGTCCGGACGGTGAACGTCCCGGAGGCCATCCGGCCGGACCTGGTCGAGCACCTGCGGGCCTACGTCGACACCTCCGCGGATGCGCTCGTGTTCACCGGGCCGAAGGGCGGCGCACTCCGGCGAGCGCACTTCAACAACCTGACCAGGTGGGTGGAGACGGTCAAGACGCTCGGCGCGTCCGGACTGCACTTCCACGATCTGCGGCACACGGGGAACCTGCTGGCCGCGCAGACCGGTGCGAGCACGAAGGATCTGATGTCGCGGATGGGCCACGATGACATGCGCGCAGCGTTGATCTACCAGCGAGCCACGAGCGCTGCGGACCGGCTCATCGCCGAACGGTTGAGCGGTCTGGTCGACGTCCACCGGCAGAATCGTTCGTCCGGGCCGGACAATCTCGGCCACAGTGGGCAAGATCCAGTGTCCGGCGCTGCCGAGTGAACGGCGAAGATCGCACGTGGATCGCACGGCGACGTCGGCGCCGATCATGACGAAGGCCCAGGAGATGAGGGATACATCCTCTGACCTGGGCCTTCGTTACGGAGCGGATGACGAGAATCGAACTCGCGTATTCAGCTTGGGAAGCTGATGTTCTA
>JAKDNL010000746.1 GCA_030451825.1 Pseudonocardia sp.
CTGCGTCCGGCCCTCGTCGGCGCCTGGACGCTGACGCACCGCGTCTGGCTGGCCCCGCTGACCCGCAACCGCGCCGACGCCGACGGCACCCCGAACGCGCTGCAGGCGCAGTACTACGCCCAGCGCGCCGGTGCCGGCCTGATCGTCAGCGAGGGTAGCCAGCCCTCCGCCGCCGGTCAGGGCTACCCGAACACCCCGGGCCTCTACACCGACGAGCACCAGGCCGGATGGGCCCGCGTCGCCGACGCCGTGCACGCCGAGGGCGGGAAGATCGTCGTCCAGCTGATGCACGCCGGGCGCATCTCGCACACCGACAACAACGGCGGCGCGACGCCGGTGTCGGCCTCGGCCGTGCAGGCCGCGGGCCAGATCTTCACCGCCGAGGCGATGAAGGACCACACCCCGCCGCGCGCGGGGGCGGCCGACTTGCTTCCCGGAATCGCGCAGGTGTGCGCCCACGCGGCCGAGGTGGCCGTCGACGCGGGCGTCGACGGCGTCGAGCTGCACGCCGCCAACGGCTACCTGCTGCACCAGTTCCAGGCCGACGGCGTCAACTCCCGGACCGACTCCTACGGCGGCTCCCCGGAGAACCGGGCACGGCTCACCCTGGAGGTGGCGAAGGCCACCGTCGATGCGATCGGCGCCGAGCACGTCGGCATCCGGATCTCCCCCGGGCACCCGTTCAACGACATCACCGAGGACGACCTGTCGGTCTACGAGGTGCTCGTCGCCGGGCTGGCCGAGCTGGGCCTGGCCTACCTGCACGTGATCGCCGAGGCCGACGACCCGATCGTGGCCAAGCTGCGCGGGATGTGGCCGACCACGTTCGTACTCAACACCGGCTTCGGGACCGAGTCCGACCGGGACGGCCTGGCCGACCTGATCGACGACGATACGACCGACGCCGTCGCGGTCGGCCGCCCGTTCCTGGCCAACCCGGACCTGGTCCGGCGCTGGTCCGAGGGTGCCGAACTCAACGAGCCGCAGCAGGCGACGTTCTACGGCGGCGGGGCGGAGGGGTACATCGACTACCCCGCCCTGCAGTCCTGATCCGGCCGCAGTCCTGACCTGGTTCAGCTGAACCGCCCCGGTGTCGCCACCGGGGCGGGCCCCGTGTCGCCACCGGGGGCGGCCCCCGTGTTACAGCCCGATCAGCTCGAACGGGGTGGCCAGCTCCGCCCCGGGCAGCCTCGCCCCGGCCCGCTCGGCCATCCCGCGCAGGAACGTGTCCGGATCGGCCATCGTCCCACCGAGCGCGGCCAGGTAGGCGCCGTGCGCGGCCAGGGAAGCGACCGCCTGGTCGAACGTCGCCCCGATGTCGACCGCGTGCGCGGCGTACGGCGACGACGAGACGGCCACGGCGCGCACCCCGTTCCAGGGCTCGCCGCCCTCGCCGGGGAACAGCCAGCGGTTCCCGGCGTCGCGGGCGGCGTCGATCGCCGCCCGCCCGGCGTGCACGTGATCGGCCATGTTCAGGCCCCCGCCGGGCCAGTTCTCGCGGTGGTTGCCGATCACCAGCAGCTCCGGGCGGTGCCGGCGGATCGCGGCGGCGATGTCGCGGCGCAGGGCCACCGAGTACTCGATCAGTCCGTCCGGGTGGTCCAGGAACTCCACGACACCCACCCCGACCGCCGCCGCGGCGGCGCGCTGCTCCGCCTCGCGCACCGGGCCGCACTCCGCCGGCGCCATCGTGTCGATGCCGGCCTCACCGCGGGTGAGAAGCAGGTAGACGACCTCGCGGCCCTGCTCGGTCCAGCGCGCCACGGCTCCCGACCCGCCGTACTCCAGGTCGTCCGGGTGTGCGACGACCACCAGGATCCGGTCGGCGTCCTCGGGCAGGGGTGCGTACGGCTCGTCCATGACCGGAGATCTTCCCGCTGCCGCGCGGGCCGCGCTGTCCCGACGCGCTGGACACCCCGGTGAGGGCGTAGAACGGGCCCTGGGATCACCGACGACCGAGGGAGCCGCCATGGCACGCACCGACTTCACGATCAGGACCCCCGACGGCGATGCGCCGGCCACGCTGCACACCCCCGAGGGTGACGGCCCCTGGCCGGGAGTGATCCTCTACCCGGACGCGGGCGGGGTCCGCCCGACCATGCACGACATGGCCGCGCACCTGGCCGTCCTCGGCTATGCGGTGCTGCTGCCCGACGTCTACTACCGGCACGGCGAGTGGGCCCCGTTCGACGTCGCCACCGCGTTCACCGACCCGGACCAGCGCGCCCGCCTGGGGGAGATGGTCGGCAGCATGACCAGCGAGATGGTCGCCATCGACGCCGAGGCCTACGTCACGTCGCTGCTGCAACGCCCCGAGGTCAGCGGCACCGCGGTCGGCACCACCGGCTACTGCATGGGCGGCGCGCTGTCGCTGCGCACGGCCGGCACCCAGCCCGAGCGGGTCGCCGCGGCCGCGTCGTTCCACGGCGGGAACCTGGCCACCGACTCGGTGGACAGCCCGCACCGCCTGGCCGACCGGATCCGCGCCGCCGTCTACGTGGCGGGCGCCGAGAACGACGACTCGTTCCCGGCCGAGCAGTACCAGCGCCTGGACCAGGCCCTGTCGGATGCCGGTGTGAGCTACACGCTCGAGACGTACCCGGCCGCGCACGGATTCTCGGTGCCGGACAACCCCACCCACGACGACGAGGCCGAGCAGCGGCACTGGGACGCCCTGCAGCGCCTCTACGGCGCCGCCCTCGTCGGGTAAGGCGGCTGTGGGCCGCTAAAGTAGTGCCGCCGGCCGTATACGCGCACCCGGGGTGCCCCCCGAAACGCCCCCCCCCCCCGCAACCCCCCCCCCACGAGCACCGCCACC
>JAKDNL010000747.1 GCA_030451825.1 Pseudonocardia sp.
AGCCGCAGCCGGCCGAGCCGACGCCCGCTGAGCCGCAGCCCGCTGAGCCGAAGCCCGCCGAGCCGAAGCCCGCCGAGCCGGCGGCCGACGAACCCGCCGAGCCGGCCGCCGGCGACCCCGACGAACCCGCCGAGCCGGCCGTTTCGAAGGCCCCGGGTGCGCCCACGGATCCGGCAGACCCGACCGGCCCCACGGATCCGGCCGACCCGAAGGCGCCGGCGACGTCGACCGAGGCGGCCGAGCGGTACGGATGGGGCGCACCGGGCGCGGGAACCGACGAGTTCGACTACACCGGTCCCCCCGACCCGGCGAAGTGGAGCCAGGCCGGTGAGTGCTGGGCCGGGCACGCCGGCAACGGCGGTCGGTGCGCCAGCAAGTCCCATGTGGACGGGTCGAAACTGGTGCAGACCGGAACGGCCGACGGCGACACCGGTTGGATCGCGAGCAGGACGAACCAGAAGTACGGCCGCTGGGAGGCGCGGGTCCGCTCCGAGGCGACCGGCCGGGACAACGGCCGTCAGTACCACCCGTTGTTGATCATCTGGCCGCAGTCCGACCGGTGGCCGCAGGACGGCGAGTACGACTTCCTGGAGAACGGCGCGCCGGGGGAGCGCTGCGCCGAGAGCTTCATCCACTACCCGCACGACCCCGGCCCGACCCAGCAGATCTTCACCGAGGAGAAGGACTGCGGCGCTCCGCTGACCGAGTGGCACAACATCGCCTTCGAGTGGACGCCGGATCATGTCCGCGGCTACATCGACGGCGAGAAGTGGTTCAACTACTCGGGCGGTGCGCAGGGTGGGCGCCGCGCGATCCAGGACATGCCGAGCGGGCACCTGACGATCCAGCTCGACAACTTCTTCGGCGGCGACATGCAGCCGGCCACCTACGAGGTCGACTGGGTGCGGACGTACCCGCTCCGATGACTCCTGGACGGGCGGACGGTCTACCTCTGCACCACCGCACGACGAGGAGAGACACGTGACCACGACGACCGAGGCACACGGCGCGTATGCCGCCGTCAACGGCCTGCAGATGTACTACGAGGTGCACGGGACCGGGCGGCCGCTGGTGCTGCTGCACGGCGGGATCCTCACGTTCGACCTGTCGTTCGGACGGGTCCTGCCGGCGCTCGCGGAGGGGCATCAGGTGATCGGCGTCGAGCTGCAGGGGCACGGGCACACCGCCGACATCGACCGCCCGCTGCAGCTCGATCTCCTGGCCGAGGACGTGGTCGCGCTGCTGGACCGCCTCGGGATCGAACGTGCCGACCTGTTCGGCTACAGCCTGGGCGGGCTGGTCGCGACCGAGGTGGCGGTGCGGCACCCGGAGCGGGTGGGTCGCCTGGTGCTGGCGGCCACGCACTTCCGGCCCGACGGCTACCACCCCGAGATCCAGGACCCGCGCCAGGACTCCCCGCGCCTGCCCACCGCCGACGACTTCACCGAGATGCAGACCGCCTACGCCGCGGTCGCCCCCGACCCCGACCACTTCTTCGGCTTCCTGGAGAAGGCCCAGCCGATGGTCTCCGGGTTCCAGGGCTGGTCGGACGAGCAGCTGCGATCGCTCACCATGCCGGTGCTGCTGGTCATCGGTGACACCGACTTCGTCCGGACCGAGCACGCGGCCGCGATCCACGCCCTGCTTCCGGACGCCCGGCTGGCGGTTCTCCCGGGATGCACGCACATGGCCGTGATGCGCCGCGCGGACCTGATGCCGCTGGTGGAGCCGTTCCTCCGGTAGTCGGGCCGTTCGCCACGGAAGCCGGCCGAGCGGCGTCAGCCCGGTCCCGGCGTCATGCCGACCACCGACGGTTCCTCGGCGTGTCCCGACGCCCGGATCTCGTGTCGCGTCCCGACCCGTGGTCACGTTCGGCAACCGCGGCCGAGGGCGCCGTCGTGGTGTCGTGAACGACCGCGAGCGGGCTGTGGCCGTGCCGTAGGACGGTCTGGGTGACCGAGCCGAGCATCGTTCCGGCGAGGTGTCCGTGTCCGCGGGTTCCGATGGCCAGCAGGGCCGCGCCGTGCGACTGGTCGATCAGTGCCTGGGCGGGGTCGCCGCGCAGGAGCGCGGTGTGTACCGGCACGTCGGGGAACTCGGGTCGCCGGTGTTCGAGGGCGCGCTCGAGGGTGCGGCGGGCGAGCAGTTCGGCCAGGGGTGTGGGGCCGGAGACGCCCTCGAGGTCTGCGGGTCGGTCCGGTGTCCAGGCGCGCACGGCGAACAGCGGGAGGCCGCGTTGGTGGGCGGCTCGGAACGCGAAGCCGAGTGCGGACGAGTCCGTGGTGTCGACTCCCACGACGACGCGCGGTGGTGACCAGCCGGGTGCGTCCATGGACGGTGGCGGTCTGACGATGACGACCGGGCAGGAGGCGTGTGCGGCGAGGTGGATCGAGACCGATCGGGTCAGCAGGCCGCGCAGGCCGTGCCGGGCGCGGCTGCCCAGGACGAGCAGCCGCGCCCCGGTCGCCTCGCTGAGCAGGGTGCGGCTCGGCGTTCCGTGCAGCGCCGTGGTCGTGACCTCGATGTCGGAGGCGATCGAGTGGGCTCGAGCGGCGGCGTTGCGCAGCACCATCTCGGCGGTGGCGCGCGTGGTGAGCAGGTTGTCGGTCGCCGAGGCGACGCCGTAGGGGTCGGGTGGTGGTGGATGGAAGGCGTGCACGATGCGCAGCGGGCACTTCCGGGTCGCGGCCTCCGCGCTCGCCCAGTCCACCGCGTCGGCGGCCGTGCCGGCGTCGTCGACGGCCACGACCACGGCCGCTCGGGCGGCGTGGGGGCTCATCGAGCGGCCACTGCGTGCGCGGCGGTCAGCGGGT
>JAKDNL010000748.1 GCA_030451825.1 Pseudonocardia sp.
GAAGAAGGCCATGGACGCGGCCGGTACCGCCGCCGAGGCGGGCGGGAAGAAGATCTCCGCCGCGGTCAAGTCCAGCATGGACACCGCCGCGGCGGCGGCGCAGGCCGGGGCGACGAAGATCCAGACGTCGATCTCCACCAGCCTCAACCAGGCCGCCGAGCAGGCGACGACGGCGATGAACCGGATCCCGGTCGCGACGAAGGCCGCCATGACGGCCGCTACGGCGGCGGTGACGGCCGGGATGGCGGCGATCAAGCAGGCGCTCGAACAGACCTTGACCGATGCGGTGAAGCTGACGGAGGACTCCTGGCGGAAGATCGTCCAAACGTTCACCGAGCAGGGCCGCCGCACTGTGGAGATCACGCAGCAGACGGCCCGGGCCTGCGTCGCCGCGATCACCGCGCAGAACGGGGCCATGTACCAGGCCGGGTTCACGCTGATCTCCCGCCTCGCCGCCGGTATGACCGCCGCCCGAGCGCAAGCCGTCGAGTCGGCCCGGGCTACCGCCGCCGCGATCAAGGCGCAGTTCCCGGCGTCCCCGGCGAAGGAAGGGCCGCTGTCGGGGCGGGGTGACCCGCTCCGCTCCGGTGGGGTGATCGTGCAGCGCCTCGCGGCCGGTATCACTGCGCAGGCCTCCACGGTGCAGGCAGCGCTCGCCCCGATCCTGGCCCGCCTGTCCTCCCGGATCACCGATCTGGGGACAGAACCGATGATGCACGCCTCCCGGGACCTGGTCCGGTACCTCGACCACGCGAGCCGGCAGCACCACTGGCGGCACCGGCCCCGGCCGCCGTCGGCGCCTCGTCTCGTCGGTGTCGAGACCGGCGGTGCGGGGACGCTCCGGCCGGACGCCCCGAACGCCGTCCAGGGCGGCGACGTCGCGGACGCTGTCGGTATCGCGGTGTTCCAGGCGTTGCACAAGGCACGCCTGGAAGTCGACGGGACCGGCCTCGCCCGGGTCGTCGCCAGGGGCAACCGTGACCTGGCCAGGCGGTAGACGATGTCCGATGAACTGTTCTACGTGGGCCCCGTCGGCGGGCTCCGCCCCCTCCCGGACGTGGCCGGCTCCGTCGACGTGCCGCTCGCCCGGATCGGGGGGACGCACCAGTCCCTGACGGGCAGGTTGACGCATGACACGCTCGGGTTCCAGCGCCATTGGACGTGGGCGTGGGACCTCCTCCTCGCCGAGCATCTCCCGTTCGTGGAGGCCCTGCAGTTGGGGCTTGTTCCGTCCCCGCTGCGGCTGGTGGACCCCCGGAGGGCGAACCGGCTCCCGGAGCAGGTCGCGTCGGGGGGCTCGTTGACGCGGTCGTCGGCGGGGTTCGCGACGTCGTTCGGCGGTCTCACGTACCGGCCCCTCACATCGACGGGGGCGGACCCGACCACCCTGCCGGCGGCGGGGCTGCTTCAGGGCGCCGTCGAGTGGCAGCGCCCCACCTCCGGCGCCGGCAGCGTGTATCCGTCCGAGACCGTCGCGGAAGGGACGTGGCGGCTCCCCCTCATCCCCGGCGGGGAAACGCTGGAACTGTCGATGTGGGTGTGCGGGAAGGCCGGGATGACGGTCGGGATCGAATGGATCGAGTACGACGCCACCGGGGCGGGCACCGGCTACTTCTCGGCCGCGGACGGGGACACCGTCGAGCTGTCCACGACGGTGTGGCAGCTGATCACGGTGAACGTGGAACCCGCTGTGGGGTCGGTGTCGCTGACGCCGCAGCTGACGGTTGGGGCGGGGGAGCCAGCCGGGTCGGTGTATTCGACGGCCTGGCAGGTTGCCGCACTGGACGCGGAATCGTTGCCGTCGGGGATGACCGCTGGCGCCTGCGTGGATGGGGACCTGTCCGGGGGGTGGCGTCCCGGCGGTGGGGCGCCGCTGGTGGTGACGGAACCGGCCGGGGGCGGCTACCCGCGGTTCGGCTTCTACAGCGCAGGCCTGACGTTGATCGAGACTAGGTAGGAGAAGAGCAATGGCTGATGTGGTGACGCTCGCGTCGCTGGGCAAGATCCGGACCTACTGCGAGCAGGTCAACGCCGAGACTGGTGTGCTCCTCGGGGTGCTGCTGCAGGACGCGCAGGAGGCGGACGCGACGCTGCGGGACCGCCTCACCCTGGCGGACGTGCTCTCCAACGGCTCCTCGGAGGCGAACTGGTCCGGGGGGACGGCGTACGCCCGGAAGGAGTGGACGGTGGTCACGCTGAACACCGCGGGGGACCAGGCCACGAACGACCGGGTCGACTTCAGCGTGACGGACCCGACATGGGAGAGCGCCGGCTCGGGCGGGAGCCCGCAGTCGCTGGGGAAGCTCGGGATCTGCTACGCCCCCGCGACCGGGGCCACGAACAGCAACACGATCCCGCTGGTGTGGCTGGACTACCCGGAGGTCGCGACCGGCTCCGACCTGGTGATCACGATGGCGGCGCAGGGCTTCTACCGCGAATCCGCGGCCTGACCCGCCCCCGATCGGCGCCGGGCCGCTGCGACCGGCCCGGCGCTCCTGCATGAGGAAGGCACCCCTTGTTGGCGATCGAGCGTGACCGGTGAGCTTCCCTACCCGGCGCCAGTCCGCGCCCGCGACACAGACCACGAAGTCGTCGCCGATCACCACCTACTCGCTGGGTTCCGCCGCGGTGGCCGGGAACCTGCTGGTGGTGTGCCTGGGCGGGGATAAGAACACCGGCACCTTCACCGTCACCGACAACATCGGTGGCGGCTGGACGGCGGAGACGTCGATCCCCGGCGCCTCCGTGTCCGCGTATATGGCGTGGAAGGTCGCGGCCGGTGGGGAAACGACCCTGACCGGGACCG
>JAKDNL010000749.1 GCA_030451825.1 Pseudonocardia sp.
CGATCGCGCTCGTTCTCATCGTCGGGTTCATGGTGGTCGAATTCGTGATCGGTCTGGTGGCCGGTTCGTTGGCGTTGATCACCGACTCGGCGCATATGCTGACCGACGCCGCGTCGATCGTGCTTGCGTTGGTGGCGATCCGGTTGGCCGCGCGGCCGGCTCGAGGTGGGTACACGTTTGGGCTGCGTCGGGCGGAGATCTTGTCCGCACAGGTCAACGGCATCACCCTGCTCCTGCTGGCGGCATGGTTCGTCTACGAGGGCATCCAGCGGCTGATCGAGCCGCCGGAGGTGGCCGGTGGCCTGGTGCTGGTCACCGCCCTGGTCGGGATTGTGGTGAACCTGGCCGCGACCTGGGCGATCTCGAAGGCCAACCGGACGAGCCTGGCGGTTGAGGGCGCCTTCCAGCACATCCTCAACGACCTATTCGCGTTCATCGCGACCGCGATCGCCGGGCTGGTGGTCCTGCTGACCGGTTTCGCCCGGGCCGACGCGATCGCCGCCCTGGTCGTGGCCGCGCTGATGCTCAAGGCCGGATGGGGGCTGGTGCGCGACTCGGGCCGGGTGTTCCTGGAGGCCTCACCCCGCGGGATCGATCCGGACGCCGTCGGCGCCGAACTCGCCTCCCTGCCCGGGGTCACCCAGGTCCACGACCTGCACATCTGGGAGATCACCTCTGGTCAGACGGCGCTCTCGGCGCACGTGCTCGTCGAGAGCGCCGCGGACTGTCACGAGGCCCGTGAGCGCGTCGAACGGGTCCTGCGCGATCAGCAGGAGGTCACCCACACCACCCTGCAGGTCGACCACGACGACCCCAGCGACCAGGATCATTGCGTCGAGCCGCACGGTCCGGTCCATCGGGGCGCCCAGGGGCCCGCCCCTCCAACCTCGCTGTGACGCCCGGATCGCTCGGCCCGAACCCGCTCGGCATCCCGAGCCGGGGTGATAGGCCCGATGCACTGCTACATCCCCGCCATCGAGGCCATTCCGTTGGCCGACGCCGTCTGCGCCAGGAACATGTAGGCCATCCCCACGGACATGGCCGTCAGACTCGCCCGGACCGACAGGTCGTGCCGGCCCCCGTCGACGGTTCCGGCTCGCGTGCGCGCTCGTACCTCGCCGGCGAGGATGAGGGAAATCCGGGCCGGTGCCGCTCGAGACTGGAGAGTCGGCGGCGGATGTGTCGGTGGGTCGCCCTCCCCGAGCCCCCGATGTTCGAGCACGGCACCGAACCGGCCGCTCGCCCAGCCGAGAGCCTGCCCGGCGAACCACACCGCGGCGGCCGCAGCGACCCAGGGCAGGCCGATCTCCATCAGTGCGAACATGATCGCCATCCAAACCAGGTCGGCCACGTTGAGCAGCCACAGCACGCCGATCCGATTGCGTTGCAGCAGGCTCACCAGCAGCGCAGCGGCCACCAGCACAGCCACCGCGGCGAACACCGCCACGCCGGCCCGGGCCGGGATCTGCAGGGCGTCTCCGGGTAGGTACATCGTCACCATCGCGGCGGCCATCAGGATATGGAGCAGGTGCCAGAGCCGGTGACGTCGCACCATCACCGCGGCGTGCCACACGTGCACGCCCAGAACGAGCACGAACGCGGCGGCCGCGAGCAGGCCCACCGGCGCAGGGATCCACGAGGTCGTCATCACCCTGTCCTTCCACGCGCCCGGCCGCGGCCTCTGCCGCGGTTCCCACCCTCCTCGGCTCTACGCACTGTAGAAGAATAGGGTGGGTGCCGGGCCACCGCATCGCGGTCACACGAACCGGGTCGTGAGGGCAGAGAGGGGCGCGCGCATCGTGAGTAGTGCTGCTGGGTTTCCGATGACGATGCCGCCGGCCGACCCCCCGCCGATGACCATGTCGACGTTGCTCACCAGCTGGACCTTCGATCCGGCGATGCTGATCCCGCTCGCCGTCGCCGCTGGGTTGTACCTGTGGGGCGTGCGGGTGCTGCGTCGCCGCGGGGTCGCGTGGCCGACCCGCAGGATCGTCTACTGGTTCCTCGGTCTCGCCGTGATCTTCGTGGGCGTGTCCTCCTCGCTCGGGGTCTACGACCGCGCACTGTTTACGGTGCCCGCCATCCAGCACATGCTGCTGCAGATGATCGCCCCGGTCGGTCTGGTCCTCGGGGCGCCCACCAGCCTCGCTCTGCGAACGCTGCCCAAGGCCTGGCGCCGCCGGATCCTCGCGGTGCTGCACAGCCCGCCGGTACGTCTCATGTCGCACCCGGCGATGGCGTTCGCCTTGTTCGCGATCACCCAGTTCGTTTTCTACTACACACCGATCTACGAGGGCTCGCTGACCAACGTGTGGGTGCACGACATCATGCACCTGCACTTCGTGTTGACCGGGTTCCTCTTCTACTGGGCCCTGCTCAGTATTGATCCGACCCCGCACCGGGTGCGGTTCAGCTTCCGGCTGTTGCTGATCATCGGCATGGGCCCCGTGCACATCCTGCTCGGAATCCCGATCATGATGAGCAAGAGCTTGTTCGCCGAGGACTTCTACCGCAGCCTCGCCCGGGACTGGGGCCCATCGCTACTCGAGGACCAGCACATCGGCGGGGCCATCCTCTGGGGATTCGGTGACATCTCCGCCATCGCGCTCATCGGGGCCTTCATCCTGCAATGGTTCCGCTCCGATGAGCGCCTGGCTATTCGCACCGACCGGCAGCTGGACCGCCTCTACGGTGACGGTGCGACGCTGCGGCCGTGGTGGTTGACCGACAACAACGCAGACACCCCCGACGTGCTGGGCCCCCAACGCGACGGCTCCTGAACCCCACCCACACTCCGGGGC
>JAKDNL010000133.1 GCA_030451825.1 Pseudonocardia sp.
AGATCATCACCAGAGGTGCGCCGCTCCGCGAACTACCTCATCTCCCTGGCATTGGGTGACACTTGGCTGATCGGCGACGCGCGGGATCTACGGGCTCGTATCCAGAAAGAGCGGGTGCAAGCAGGGGAAGCCCGACCGGTGCTGTTCACGCTGCGGTCGGTGGCAGAGCGTGACGAGCCGGATTCCGAACCGATTTCGGCCGTCGGGCCGGGCGACGCGCCGCGAACCTTGTCGTGAGCGCCCGACCGCTCTATCCACGCGAGTTGATGGATCTGGCGGATCGGCTCGCGGGCCGCAACAGCGGGCCTGGACGACCTCGTACCGTCGATCTCCGGTGAGCGGTGTCGACCGCCTACTACGGACTGTTCCACGCGTGGACGTGGGCGGCGGCCACCGCACTGCTGGGCGACGCTGACGATTCTCGGGTGTCAGCAGTGACGCGGTGGGTCGCGCACAGCGATGTTCTCGAGCTCAGCAGGGCCGTTCTGCTGTCGGACAACAACTTGGCCAAGAACAAGGCGAACGCCGCCAAACACATCGAGCCCATCCTGGCTAGGCCGGTCGGCGTGGATCTGACTACCGTGTGTGCGACGTTCGCGCGTATTCAGGAAGAGCGGCACAAGGCCGACTACGACCGGGACTACGTCATCACCCGCAAGGACACCATCGGCATGGTCGATGATGCGCGGGACGCGTGGATCGTCCTGTGGCGCCTGTTCGCCGAGCGCGACGCTAACACGGTTCTATTCCTGCGGCTGACCTTCGGCTCCACTCGAATCGCGAAGACCTACTGATCACGGCATGTGATCAGCGAGAACGTGACATGGGATGCGCTCAGCGCAGCCCATGTCACGTTTCTGGCGATCAGTGCGGGATCAGAACCCGTCGATCGCGGCGTTGAACGTCGTGCTCGGGCGCATGATCTCGTCGGCCTTCGCGCGGTCGACGTAGAAGTAGCCACCCAGCTCGACCGGCTCGCCCTGCACCGCGGCGAGCTCGGCGACGATCGTGTCCTCGGCCCCGGCCAGTCTCTCGGCCAGCGGCGCGAAGATCCCGGCCAGCTCGGTGTCCTCGGCCTGCTCGGCCAGTGCCCGGGCCCAGTACAGCGCGATGTAGAAGTGGCTACCCCGGTTGTCCAGCTCGCCGACCTTGCGTGAGGGGGACTTGCCGTTCTCCAGCAGCGCACCCGTCGCGTCGTCCAGCGCCTGGCCCAGCAGCTTCGCCCGCAGTGCCGAGGCTCGTTCCGCTGACGCTCCTCTCGGTGCGTCCTCGGTCTTGACGGCCAGCATCTCCAGCGAGACGGCCAGCGCCAGGAACTCGCCCAGGGAGTCCCACCGCAGGTGGTTCTCCTTGACCAGCTGCTGCACGTGCTTGGGCGCCGACCCGCCGGCCCCGGTCTCGAACAGCCCGCCGCCGTTCATCAGCGGCACGATCGAGAGCATCTTCGCCGACGTGCCCAGCTCGAGGATCGGGAACAGGTCGGTCAGGTAGTCGCGCAGCACGTTGCCGGTGACCGAGATCGTGTCCTCACCGGCCCGGGCCCGCTCCAGGGTGTAGCGGGTCGCGTCGGCGACGTCCTTGATCTCGATGGTCAGACCGGACGTGTCGTGCTCGCCCAGGTACTCGCGCACCTTCGCGATCAGCTGCGCGTCGTGCGCGCGCGTCTCGTCGAGCCAGAACACGGCCGGTGCACCGGTGTCGCGGGCCCGCTCGACGGCCAGGCGTACCCAGTCGCGGATCGGCGCGTCCTTGGTCTGGCAGCCGCGCCAGATGTCACCCTCGGCGACGGTGTGCTCCAGCTTCGTCGCGCCGGAGGCGTCCACGACGCGGACGGTGCCCGCGGCCGGGATCTGGAACGTCTTGTCGTGGCTGCCGTACTCCTCGGCCTTCTGCGCCATCAGCCCGACGTTGGGCGTGGTGCCCATCGTCGTCGGGTCGAACGCGCCGTGCGCCTGGCAGTGCTTGACGGTCTCGTCGTAGAGCGCGGCGTAGGACGAGTCCGGGATGACGAACTTGGCATCCTGCTGCGCGTCGTCGGCGTTCCACATCTGGCCCGACGTGCGGATCGCGGCCGGCATCGAAGCGTCGATGATGACGTCACTGGGCACGTGCAGGTTCGTGATGCCCTTCGACGAGTCGACCATCGCCAGTGACGGGCCGGTGGCGTAGGCATCGGTGATCGCCTTCTCGATCGCGCCGTGCTCGTCGGCCGGCAGCTTCGCACATGCGGTCAGGATCGAGGCCAGCCCGTCGTCCGGGCTCGCGCCGACCGAGGCCAGGTCGTCGCCGAAGGAGGCGAACACGTCGCCGAAGTAGGCGCGCACCGCGTGTCCGAAGATGATCGGGTCCGAGACCTTCATCATCGTGGCCTTGAGGTGCACCGAGAACAGGACGCCCTTCGCCTTCGCGTCGGCGACCTGCTCGGCCAGGAACGCCTGCAGGGCCTCGCGGCGCATCACGGCGCCGTCGACGACCTCACCGGCCACGACCTTCAGGCCGTCCTTGAGGACGGTCACCGTGCCGTCGGTCCCGACGTGCTCGATCCGCAGCGTGTCGTCGCCCGCCGAGGTGTAGGACGTCTCGGAGTGCCGGAAGTCGCCGTCGGTCATCGTCGCGACGTGCGATGCCGAGTCGTCGGACCAGGCACCCATCGAGTGCGGGAACTTGCGCGCGAAGTTCTTCACCGACGCCGGCGCGCGGCGATCGGAGTTGCCCTCGCGCAGCACCGGGTTGACCGCGCTGCCCTTGACGGCGTCGAAGGCCTTGCGTGCGGCCTTCTCCTGCTCGGACTGCGGGTTCTCCGGGTAGTCCGGGATGTCGTAGCCGGCGCCCTGCAGCTCCGTGATCGCGGCTTTGAGCTGCGGGATCGAGGCGCTGATGTTCGGCAGCTTGATGATGTTGGCGTCCGGCGTCTTCGCCAGCTCGCCGAGCTCGGCCAGGGAGTCCGGCACGCGCTGGGCATCGGTCAGCCGGTTCGGGAACTGGGCCAGGATGCGGGCGGCGAGCGAGATGTCGCGGGTCTCCACGTCGACCCCGGCCTTGCCGGCGAGCGCCTCGATGACCGGCAGGAACGAGTGCGTGGCGAGCGCCGGCGCCTCGTCGGTGTAGGTGTAGATGAGCTTCATCGTTGCTTCTGGCCTGCCTCTGGCTCGTCGGAAGAGGACGTGGGGCCTCGCGCCGGCGATATCTGTCGGACCTGCGGTCGTCGCGGGAGACGGCCCACGGGCGTCGGCAGGCGTCGGCGCTGCCCCGCTGGGCACACGCTATCCCTCCTGCACCCGCGTGCGCGTGCAGGAGTAACGGGGCGCACGTGTCGACACCCCCGCGCGGAGGACTTCGGTCCCGGGCCGGCTCCGATACCGTGGGGTGGCCCGGACGCTCGGCGGGCAGTGGAGGAGCGCGCGTCGATGTCCAACAGGTTCACCATCCCGGGGCTGAACAAGTCCTGGCTGACCGGCTGGCCGCTGGTCGGGATCCTCGGCGTCGGGCTGGCCCTGGTGGCTCTGCTCTACGGCGGCGCCACCGACAACCTGGACAACGCCTGCACGATGACTGTTCAGGCGGACCGGGTCCCGGTGCGGTCCACCCCCGGCACGGCCGGGGCACCGATCGAGACGCTCGCGAAGGGCACCGAGGTCGCCGCTCAGCCGATCGTGGACAGCGGGTACCGCAAGCTCACCGGCGGCGAACGCTGGGTCCCGGCCGCCAGCGTGGCCGCGACGGCCGGCAGCGTTTGCTGATCGGCCCCGGACGGTCTACCCGGTTGGTGCGAACGGACGCGCGGTACGTCAGGGTGGTCGCATGCCGACCGTGAGTACCGCCAACGTCAACGGGGTGCGGGCGGCCGCCGGGAAGGGCCTCCTGGAGTGGATCTCCGCCTCGGACGCCGAGGCGGTCTGCCTGCAGGAGGTGCGGGCACTGGCGGACGAGATCCCCGCCGCGCTGACCGACCTGTTCGCCGAGCACGGGTGGTGGATGAGCCTCGCACCGAGCGGGACCGCCAAGGGCCGCAGTGGTGTCGCCGTCCTGACCCGCACCGAGCCGGAGGCCGTCCGCATCGGGTTCGGCGACGACGAGATCGACGCCCAGGGCCGCTATCTCGAGGTGGACCTGCCCGGGCTGACGGTGGCGTCGCTGTATCTGACCAAGGGCGTCACCGGCACCGAGAAACAGGAGGCCAAGGACCGTTTCCTGGACTCGTTCGGTGCCTACCTTGCCGCGGTGTTCGACCGCAGCGCCGCCGAGGGCCGCGAGATGGTGGTCTGCGGCGACTGGAACATCGCACCCACCGAGCTCGACCTGCGGAACTGGAAGAGCAACCGGCAGAACTCGGGGTTCCTGCCGCACGAGCGTCAGTGGTGGGCCGGGCTGCTCGCGCACGGCTGGGTGGACGTGGTGCGCTCGCTGCACCCGGACGTCGACGGGCCGTACTCGTGGTGGACCTACCGCGGACGGGCCTTCGACAACGACGTCGGCTGGCGGATCGACCACCAGCTGGCCACCCCGGGGCTCGCGGCCCGGGCCAAGGACGCCCTGGTGGAACGCGCTCCGAGCCACGATCGGCACGGAGAGAAGCGCCAGCGGAACGACCATCAGCGCTGGTCCGACCACGCCCCGGTGACCGTCCGGTACGAGCCGTCGTGAGCGGTAGCCGTGTCGTCGGCGGGCGCTACCTCCTGCTCGCCGAGCTGGACCGCGGCGGGTTCGGACGGTCCTACCGGGCCGAGGACCGGATCACCGGTCGGCAGGTGGCGGTGATCGAGATCCGGCTGTGCGCCCCGCCCGGCGACGGGCGCGACCCGCTGCGCGACCGGCTGCTGCGCGAGGTCCGGGCGGCCGGACGGGTCCGGCACCCCGGTGTCGTGCCGGTGCACGACCTGGTCACCGACCGGCTGCCGGACGGGAGCCGGCGCGAGCATCTGATCACCGGGCTGCCCGAGGCCCGGCCGCTGTCCGCGCTCGTCGCCGACGGGCAGGTGCCGCCGCGGCGGGTCGCGGCGATCGGGCGCGACGTGCTGACCGCGCTGGGTGCGGTGCACGAGAGCGGCATCCCGCACGGCGGCCTGAACCCGGACTGTGTCCTGGTCGCCGGGTCCGGTCGGGCGGTGGTCACCGACATCGGGCTGGCCCGCGCGGTCGCCCACGGGAACGGCGCCGGCGACCGGACGGCCGACGCCGGCGGTTTCCTCGCACCGGAGCGCCGCGCGGGCGGGCCGGACTCGCCGGCCGCGGACCTGTGGGCACTCGGTGCGGTGCTGCACCACGCGACCGGCCGCCGCCCGCCGTCGGGCGGCCCGCTGGTCGAGGCGATCACCGGGCTCACCGCGGCCGACCCCGCCGAGCGGATGTCCGCGGCCGACGCGGACGCGCTGCTCGAACGCGCGTCCCGGCCCGTCTCGACGGCCGGTGACCTGGGCCGGTCACGCACGCTGCTGCTCGTCGTGGCCGGGTTCCTGCTGGTGGCGGTCGTCGTGATGGTCGTACTGGCGCTCGGATGAGCCGGTGTACCCGGGCCGGGTGCGGCTCGCTCGACGCGCTCGGCAGGATGGCCCCATGGCGACGCCGGAGACCGGAACACAACATCCCAGCGTGACGCGGGTGAAGGACGCGCTGGCCGCCGGCGGCGCGTCGCGGGCCAGCATCGACGGGTTGCGGGTCCTCCCGGGCGCGGTGACCACCGCCGTCTCGGCCGCCGAGGCGGTCGGGGTGACGGTCGGGCAGATCGCGAACTCGCTCGTGTTCGACGCCGGCGGGGAGCCGCTGCTGGTCCTGACCTCCGGCGCGCACCGGGTGGACACCGGCAAGGTCGCGGACCTGATCGGGGTGCCGGAGCTGGGCCGGGCGAGCAAGGAGTTCGTCCGGGAGGCGACCGGTCAGGTGATCGGAGGGGTGGCCCCGGTGGGGCACCCGGCCCCGTTGCGCACGCTGGTCGACCGCGCGTTGGCGGAGTTCGACGTCGTCTGGGCGGCCGGCGGGGTGGCCCGTGCGGTGTTCCCGACGACGTTCGACGAGCTCGTCGCCGTCACCGGAGGGACGCCCGCCGACGTGGCGTGAGTCGGCCGGACGCGCCTATTCCCCGGATCCGGCGGTGATCGTGTGAGGATCATGGCCATCGCGCGGTTCGTGATCGGTACCTAGTGTGGTGGGATGGCCGACCTGCCCGATCCGACCGTGACCGCGTCGACCGGTGCGCCGGACGCCCTGACATCCCACGAGGGGGCGCCCAGCCCGTCCGCGCTGCGACGTGCCCTGCGCCGGGTGCGCGACGGCGCCGTCCTGGACGTCACCGAGGCGTCCGTACTGCTGGCCGCCCGCGGGGAGCAGCTCGACGAGCTGCTCTCGCACGCGTCCCGGGTCCGCGACGCGGGTCTGGTCGCCGCCGGCCGTCCGGGGGTGGTCACCTACTCGCGCAACGTGTTCATCCCGCTCACCCGGCTGTGCCGCGACCGCTGCCACTACTGCACGTTCGTCACCGTGCCGCACCGGCTGGACTCGATGTTCCTCGAGCGCGAGGAGGTCGTCGAGATCGCCCGGCAGGGCGCCGCGCAGGGCTGCAAGGAGGCCCTGTTCACCCTCGGCGACCGCCCCGAGGACCGCTGGCCGCAGGCGAAGGAGTGGCTCGAGGCCCGCGGCTACGAGTCCACGCTGGACTACGTGCGCGCCTGCGCGATCGCGGTGCTGGAGGAGACCGGCCTGCTGCCGCACCTGAACCCGGGCGTGCTGAGCTGGGCCGAGCTGACGCGGCTCAAGCCGGTCGCGGCCAGCATGGGGATGATGCTGGAGACCACCGCCGAGCGGCTCTGGTCCGAAAAGGGTGGCCCGCACTACGGCAGCCCGGACAAGGAACCGGCCGTCCGGCTGCGCGCGCTCACCGACGCCGGACGGGTGGGCGTCCCGTTCACCACCGGCATCCTGATCGGGATCGGGGAGAACCGCACCGAGCGCGCCGAGTCGATCTTCGCCATCCGGTCGGCGTCGCGCGCGCACGGGCACGTGCAGGAGGTCATCGTCCAGAACTTCCGGGCGAAGCCGGACACCGCGATGGCGAACGACCCGGACGCGGACCTGGACGACCTGGCCGCCACGATCGCCGTCACCCGCCTGGTGTTGGGCCCGAAGATGCGGGTGCAGGCCCCGCCGAACCTGGTCGGGGACGAGTACGGCCTGATGCTGCGCGCCGGCATCGACGACTGGGGCGGCGTGTCCCCGGTGACCGTCGATCACGTCAGCCCGGAGATGCCCTGGCCGGGGGTGGACGAGCTGACCCGGCGCACCGCCGAGGCCGGTTTCGAGATGCGCGAGCGGCTCACCGCGTACCCGAAGTACGTCAACTCGGGGTCGCCGTGGATCGACACCCGGCTGCACGCCCACGTCGGCGCGCTGGCCGGCGAGGACGGCCTGGCCCGCGAGGACGCGGTCGTCGAGGGACGCCCGTGGCAGGAGCCCGACGGCGGGTTCGCCTCCACCGGCCGCACCGACCTGAACAGCTCGATCGACACCACCGGGCGCACCGACGATCGGCGCACCGACTTCGGCTCGGTATACGGCGACTGGGACGAGGTCGCCTCCGAGCTGGCGGAGCAGCGTTCCCGGCACGGCGAGACCGGCGCCGGCACGGTGCCCGCCCGCCTCGACTCGGACGTCCGCGCGGGCCTGGACCTGGCCTCGTCGGACCCGGCCGCGTTGCTGGACCCGGCGCATCACGATCAGGCGATGGCCGTGCTCACCGCGGACGGCGCGGGGCTGGAGGAGCTGGCGCGCCTGGCCGACGACGTGCGCCGTGACGTCGTCGGCGACGACGTCACCTTCGTGATCAACCGGAACATCAACTTCTCGAACGTCTGCTACGTCGGGTGCCGGTTCTGCGCGTTCGCCCAGCGCGAGCGCGACACCGACGCGTTCCGGCTCAGTCTCGACGACGTCGCCGAGAGGGCCGCCGACGCCGCCCGCGACGGCGCGACCGAGGTCTGTGTGCAGGGCGGCATCGACCCGAAGCTGCCGGTCTCGTTCTACGCCGACCTGGTGCGCGGGGTGCGCGAGGCCGTGCCCGGGATGCACGTGCACGCGTTCTCCCCGATGGAGATCGTGTCCGCCTCGGCCAAGGCCGGCGTGTCGATCAAGGAGTGGCTGACCGAGCTCAAGGCCGCCGGGCTCGGCTCGATCCCGGGCACCGCCGCGGAGATCCTCGACGACGAGGTCCGCTGGGTGCTGACCAAGGGCAAGCTGCCGGCGTCGCAGTGGATCGAGGTCGTGTCCACCGCGCACGAGCTGGGCATCGCCTCGTCGTCGACGATGATGTACGGCCACGTCGACGAGCCGCGGCACTGGCTCGGGCACCTGCGCACGCTCGCGGAGATCCAGGACAGATCCCTGGAGGCGGGTGCAGCGTCGTTCACGGAGTTCGTGCCGCTGCCGTTCGTGCACCACAACGCGCCGATCTACCTGGCCGGGCTGGCCCGTCCGGGCCCGACCGAGCGGGACAACCGGGCCGTGCACGCGTTCGCCCGGCTCGCCCTGCACGGGCGGATCGACCACGTCCAGTGCTCGTGGGTGAAGCTCGGCGACGACCTGTCCGCCGACATCCTGCGCGGCGGCGCCGACGACATGGGCGGCACGCTGATGGAGGAGACGATCAGCCGGATGGCCGGGTCGGAGAACGGCTCGGAGCGTTCGGTGGAGGAGCTGACGGCGATCGCCACCGGCGCGGGACGTCCGGTGCGCCAGCGCACCACGACCTACGTGGGCGAGCCGAGCGTGCTCACCCCGACCCCGAGCAGTACCCCGCGCCTGCTGCCGCTCGCCTGACGACGCCGCCTCCGGACCGGACGTGCGGCGCGCGCTGACCGCCGCGCCGCGCGCCGGAGGTGCCGACGCGACCGCGGCCGCGCGCGCGGCCGGATGTGCATCGCGCGGGAGATCAGCGAGCGCGCATTCCCGGGTGAGCGCACTCGACCGGGTCGACGCCGGACCGGTGGGGTCGTGCGTACGGTGGGGGTATGGGCATTCTGGGAGAGCTGTTCCCGCGGCCGAAGACGCACGACGACTCCGACGCGGCCGCCGACGGCCAGAAGTTCCGGGTCGGGCCGATCGACCTGGACTCCGGTGTCGTGCAGTTGCAGCCGACCCGCCCGGCCCAGCCCGGGGACGACGTCACCCCGGACCCGGGCGCCGACCGCTGACGGAATCACGACCCGGCACGCGCATCGAGCCCGGGGAACGCGCGCCGAACCTGTTCACGCGCGCTCCGCGGTCCGCGCGAGGGCCGGTCGAGTGCGCGTTCAGCCCCTACGGGCCGTGCAGCTGGTCCGGGCGCACCCAGGTGGCGTGGAAACCCAGAGGAACCCGCTGCGGCAGCCGCACCCGGGCGACCGAGCCCACCAGGTAGGGGTTCGGCTCGTCGGGCTGGCGCCCGGTGCCGTCCGGATGTTCTCCGACGTCGGTCACGTCGCTCGCCCCCGCAGTGGAGAAGTACGTGTGTCGTCAGAGCGACCGGCCGGCGTGGCGGCGACCTCCCCCTCGTCTCCGGCCGTCGCCGGCGCCGGCCGGCAGCCCCGTGGATCGAACCCCCCTGTCGATCCACCCCTGCCGAGGCAGGCCAAACGGTGCAGCCAACCCGGGCGAGTCCTTCGATCGTGAACTTCGATCGGCAGAGTCAGAAACAGGCTACGATCATGGGCGGGATCGGTCAAGCGGAACTGGATCGTCGTGCGGGTGGAGCAGGAGGCGATGAGCACCGAACGCATGGGCACCGTCGGGCGGACGCTCGGGATGCTCGCCGACACCTGGACCCTGCTGATCCTGCAGCGCGCGTTCCTCGGGATCCGGCGCTACGCCGGCTGGCGGGAGACCCTCAACATCTCCGACGCGACGCTCACCGCGCGGCTGCGCTCGCTGACCGACAACGGCCTGCTGTACACCCGTCCGTACCGCGAGGGCGGGCGCGCGCGACTGGAGTACCGGCTGACCGAGCGAGGCCGCGACACCTGGCGGCTGCTGCTGGCCACCTGGGCCTGGGAGCGGTCCTGGGTGCCGCGTGACGTGCCGCTGCCCGACATCGTGCACCTCGAGTGCGGGCGGGCCACCGATGTCGTCCTGTGCTGCGAGCACTGCGGCGCCGCGGTCGGGCCGCAGGACACGGCGGTGAGCATCAGCGGCATGGTGGCCGGGCGGGGCGGGCTGGCCAGGGTGCACCCGCGCCGCACCCGCGGGCGGCTGCCGGAGGACCCGTTGTCGCTGCTACCCGGCGCGATGGAGATCATCGGCGACCGCTGGGGGGCGACCGTGCTGGGCGCCTGCCTGGTCGGGGTCCGGATGTTCACCGACTTCGAGGCACATCTCTCGATCTCGCCGGAGGTGCTGACCGACCGGCTACGCAGGTTCGTCGAGCTCGGGATCCTGGTGCGCACCGAGGACGCCGGCTACCGGCTGACCGACAAGGGAAGGGCCGCGTTCGGAATCCACGCGTGCCTGGTCGACTGGGCCAACCGCTGGCAGGCCGCGGACGGCGCCCCCGTCGACCTCCACATCCGGCACCGCGCCTGCAGCCACCCGCTGCGGGTGCAGCTGAACTGCGCCGGGTGCGGAGTCCCGTTCACCCGCGCCGCCGTGGCGCCGCCGAAGCCGGCGGGGCCGTGACCTGGTGTCGGCAGGGCGGGTCCGGTGGGGACAATGGGGGCATGACCGAGCCCTCTGCCCCCCGCCCCCGGGTGCTCTCCGGAATCCAGCCGACCGCCGACTCGTTCACGCTGGGCAACTACCTGGGTGCGCTGCGGCAGTGGGTGGCCCTGCAGGGCGACCACGACGCGTTCTACTGCGTGGTCGACCTGCACGCGATCACGGTCGAGCACGACCCGGCGTTGCTGCGCCAGCGCACCCGGGTGGCGGCGGCCCAGCTGCTGGCGATCGGGCTGGACCCGGACCGGTGCTCGCTGTTCGTCCAGTCGCACGTCTCCGAACACGCCCGGCTGAGCTGGGTGCTGGAGTGCCTGACCGGGTTCGGCGAGGCCAGCCGCATGACCCAGTTCAAGGACAAGGCCGCGCGCCAAGGCGCCGACCGGGCCACCGTCGGGCTGTTCACCTACCCGGTGCTGCAGGCCGCGGACATCCTGCTCTACCAGGCCGATCAGGTTCCGGTCGGCGAGGACCAGCGCCAGCACCTCGAGCTGACCCGCAACCTGGCCCAGCGGTTCAACACCCGGTTCGGTGCGACGTTCACGGTGCCCGAGCCCTACATCCCGCGCGAGACGGCGAAGATCTACGACCTGCAGACGCCGGACAAGCAGATGTCGAAGTCGTTGCCCGGCAACGGGTGCGTGTTCCTGCTCGACGAGCCGAAGGTCACCGCGAAGAAGATCAGGTCGGCGGTCACCGACACCGGCCGCGAGGTCGTCTTCGACGCGGAGAACAAGGCGGGCGTGTCCAACCTGCTCACGATCCTGTCGTCGCTGACCGGCCGCACGATCCCCGAGCTCGAGGGCGAGTTCGCCGGCCGCGGGTACGGCGACCTCAAGGGCGAGGTCGCCACGGTCGTGACCGACACGGTGGGCCCGTTCCAGAAGCAGGCCCAGCAGTACCTCGACGATCCGGCCGAGCTGGACCGCCTGCTCGCGCGCGGCGCCACCCGGGCGCGTGAGGTTGCAGGCGCGACAGTGGCGCAGGTTCACGAGAGGATCGGGTTCCTACCGCCGACCGGATGAAACCTGGGGGGACCGCCGTGGCCACCGACACGAAGCCGGGTTCGAGGCTCGAACACGAGTCCGACGACGTCGGCGACACCGAGCCGACGGCGTTCGAGAAGGCGCGCAAGCGTTACCCCTGGTTGGACCACATGGTCCGGGCCGGGGCCCGCTATACGGACAACCACGGCGACCACTACGCCGCCGCCATCACCTACTTCAGCATCCTGGCGCTGGTGCCGCTGCTGATGGTCGCGTTCGCGGCGGCCGGATTCGTCCTGCGCGGCTCGCCCGAGCTCCTGCAGGAACTGCGGGACGGGATCACGGCCTCCGCTCCGGGGGGCATCGGCGACCTGCTCGGCGGCATCGTGGACACCGCGATCAACCGGGCCGGCGCGATCGGGGTGATCGGCCTGCTCGGCGCGCTGTACTCCGGCATCGGCTGGATGTCGAACCTGCGCGAGGCGCTGTCCGAGCAGTGGGGCCAGCGCGACGAGGCCCCGCCGATGCTCAAGCGGATCGGGTTCGACCTGATCGCGCTCGTCGGCCTCGGCCTGGCCCTGGTCGCCTCGCTCGCGATCTCCGCGGTCGGCGGGTCGCTGGGGAAATACCTGCTCGGGCTGGTCGGGCTCGGCGACGTCGGATGGGCCCGGTTCCTGCTGTCCCTGGCGACGATCGTGCTCGGCATCGCCGCGAACTGGCTGGTCTTCCTGTGGGTGATCGCCCGCCTGCCGCGGGAGCCGGTCACGCCGCGCAGCGCGATGAAGGCGGCGCTGTTCGGGGCCATCGGCTTCGAGGTGCTCAAGCAGGTGATGGTCTACTACCTCGACGCGGTGACGTCCTCGCCGGCC
This sequence comes from Pseudonocardia sp., assembly GCA_030451825.1. Taxonomy (GTDB): domain Bacteria; phylum Actinomycetota; class Actinomycetes; order Mycobacteriales; family Pseudonocardiaceae; genus Pseudonocardia. Next base: position 12,527 of record JAKDNL010000133.1, read on the forward strand.
GGCGCCGCGTTCGGCGGTATCCTGGGCCTGCTGGTGTTCATCTTCTTCACGTCCCGGTTCCTGCTGTTCGTGACGGCCTGGGCGGCGAGCGCGGACGAGGACGACTACGACCCGCGCGAGGTCCCGTCGCCGGCCGTGATCCGGCCGCAGTACGTCGTGCACGAGGGCCCCGGAGCGCTGGCCACGGCCGGCCTGGTCGGCGCCGGGGTGATCACCGGCCTCCTGGGCCTGCGCGCCTTCGGCGCCCGCCACCGCCGCCCCTGACCTCCAGCACGTCCCGATTCGCACCTTGTCGTCGATCCGCACCTGCTGCCACGGGTGCGGAGTGCCGGTGGCGGTGCGGATCTGGTTGTCCACATCCCGCCCGGGTTGTCCACAGGGGGACGGTTCGTCGTCTGGGCGGTGGTTGTCGGGGTGAGACTGCGAGGGTGGACCGGATCGCAGGTGAGGTACCGGTGGCGCGGGCGGCGCTGGTCGCGTCCGGGGTGACCGACGCGGAGCTGCGGCGCGCCCGTGTCGACGGGACCGTGGTTCGGCCGTGCCGCGGTTCCTACCTGTCCTCGGACGATCCGCGGCTCCGGGATCCGGCGCAGCGCCACGCCGTCCGGGTGCGGGGCGATGGTGCCGCACCTGTCGCCGGACGACGTCGTCAGCCATCTGTCGGCGGCCGCGCTGCACGACCTGTGGCTCTGGAACGTCCGGTTCACGCAGGTGCACGTGACCCGCGACCGTCGCCACGGGGGCCGTCGCACGTCGAGCCTGTACGTCCACGTGGCGCCGCTGGAGCCGGACGACATCGTGCTGATCGACGGCCTGGCCGTCACGTCGGTCGGGCGGACCGTCGTCGGGTGGTGGGACGATCCGCCCGCGGTGGTCGGGGAGTTCGACGGGAAGATCAAGTACGGGCGATCGCTGCGACCCGGTCAGGATCCGGGCGACGTGGTGTTCGAGGAGAAGATTCGCCGAGGACCTGCTGCGCGCCGAGCACCTGCCGGCGGTCCGGTGGACCTGGCGGGACCTGGACGACTTCGCCCCGACCGCCCGACGCCTGGCCGCCGCGCTCCGGATCCGTTGAGCCGGATCCGCTGGGTCTGATCCGCTGGGTCTGATCCGCACCCCTGTCCTCCGTCCGCACCCCCTGCAGGAGGTGCGG
>JAKDNL010000750.1 GCA_030451825.1 Pseudonocardia sp.
CACCAGGGTGGCGGCCACAAGCGTGCGTACCGGCTGATCGACTTCCGCCGGAACGACAAGGACGGTGTGCCGGCCAAGGTCGCGCACATCGAGTACGACCCGAACCGCACCTCGCGGATCGCGCTGCTGCACTACGCCGACGGTGAGAAGCGCTACATCATCGCGCCGGCGAAGCTCAAGCAGGGCGACCCGATCGAGAGCGGCGCAGGCGCCGACATCAAGGTCGGGAACAACCTGCCGCTGCGCAACATCCCGACCGGCACCGTGGTGCACGCGATCGAGCTCCGCCCCGGTGGCGGCGCGAAGATCGCGCGTGCGGCGGGCTCCGGGGTGCAGTTGGTGGCGAAGGACGGCCCCTACGCGCAGCTGCGCATGCCGTCCGGCGAGATCCGCTACGTCGACGTCCGCTGTCGCGCGACGATCGGCGAGGTGGGCAACTCGGAGCACTCGAACATCAACTGGGGTAAGGCCGGCCGGATGCGGTGGAAGGGCAAGCGCCCGACCGTCCGTGGTGTGGCCATGAACCCGGTCGACCACCCGCACGGTGGTGGTGAGGGTAAGACCTCCGGTGGTCGCCACCCGGTCAACCCGGCAGGTAAGCCCGAGGGCCGTACCCGCCGCACCAAGCCGTCCGACAAGTTGATCGTCCGCCGGCGTCGTACCGGCAAGAAGCGCTGAGCAGGGAGGTAAAGATGCCGCGCAGCCTGAAGAAGGGCCCGTTCGTCGACGACCACCTGCTCAAGAAGGTGGACGCCCTCAACGAGTCCGGCAAGAAGACGGTGATCCGCACGTGGTCCCGCCGTTCCACGGTGATCCCGGACATGATCGGCCACACGATTGCGGTGCACGACGGCCGCAAGCACGTGCCGGTGTTCATCACGGACTCGATGGTCGGGCACAAGCTGGGTGAGTTCGCCCCGACCCGCACGTTCCGCGGACACATCAAGGACGACCGCAAGGCGCGTAGGCGCTAGAGCGGCCCGAGTAGCGAAAAGGAGAGGTGGAGAAGATGGCTGACACAGCCGAGACCACCGGTGCCGCGCTCGAGCTGTCTCGTGCGCACGCCGTTGCACGGTTCGTCCGCATGTCGCCGATGAAGTGCCGGCGGATGGTGGACCTGGTCCGTGGAGTGCCGGTGTCCGAGGCGCTCGCGATCCTGCGGTTCTCGCCGCAGGCCGCCGCCGAGCCGGTGGCGAAGGTCGTGGCGAGTGCCGCGGCGAACGCCGAGAACAACCTGGGCCTGAACCCGGACACCCTCGTGGTGGCCGTGGCGATGGTCGACGAGGGCCCGACGCTCAAGCGGATCCGCCCGCGCGCCCAGGGGCGCGCCTACCGGATCCGCAAGCGGACGAGCCACATCACCATCGAGGTCGAGTCCCGTCCGGCCGGTACGACCGGCGGCGGGCGTCGTCGTGGTGCGAAGGGGAGGGCCCGCTGATGGGGCAGAAGATCAACCCGCACGGGTTCCGTCTGGGCATCACCACGGACTGGAAGTCCCGCTGGTACGCGGACAAGCAGTACGCGGAGTACGTGAAGGAGGACGTCGAGATCCGTCGCATGCTCTCCAAGGGCATGGAGCGGGCCGGCATCTCCAAGGTCGAGATCGAGCGGACCCGGGACCGCGTGCGGGTGGACATCCACACCGCGCGTCCGGGCATCGTGATCGGCCGCCGCGGCGCCGAGGCCGACCGCATCCGGGGCAACCTCGAGAAGCTGACCAAGAAGCAGGTTCAGCTCAACATCCTCGAGGTCAAGAACTCGGAGTCCGACGCGCAGCTCGTCGCGCAGGGCGTGGCCGAGCAGCTGTCGAACCGTGTCGCGTTCCGTCGCGCGATGCGCAAGGCCATCCAGTCGGCCATGCGCAGCCCGCAGGTCAAGGGCATCCGGGTGCAGTGTTCCGGGCGTCTGGGCGGTGCCGAGATGTCGCGGTCGGAGTTCTACCGCGAGGGCCGGGTGCCGCTGCACACGCTGCGCGCCGACATCGACTACGGCCTGTTCGAGGCGAAGACCTCGTTCGGCCGGATCGGCGTCAAGGTCTGGATCTACAAGGGTGACGTCGTCGGCGGGCGCCGCGAGGGCACCCCGGCTCCGGCCGGAGCCGACCGCGCCCCGCGCCGCGAGCGTCCGGCCCGCCGGCGTTCGGGTGCCTCGGGCACCACGGCCACCAGTACCGAGGCCGGTCGTGCCGCGGCGGGTGGTGGCGGCGGCAACGTCGCGACCGCCGAGAGAAGCGCAGGCGGAACGAGCATCAGCACCGAGAGAAGCGCAGGCGGAACGAGCGTCAGCACCGAGAGAAGCGCAGGCGGAACGAGCGTCGGCGCCGAGGCCCCGGCGGCCGAGACCCCGGCCACGAACGACGGTGGGGAGGCCTGAGCCATGCTGATCCCACGCAAGGTGAAGCACCGTAAGCAGCACCGTCCGCACCGGACGGGGATGGCGACCGGCGGCACCAAGGTCTCGTTCGGCGACTACGGCATCCAGGCTCTCGAGCCGGCCTACGTCACGAACCGTCAGATCGAGTCCGCGCGTATCGCGATCAACCGGCACATCCGCCGTGGTGGCAAGGTCTGGATCAACGTGTTCCCGGACCGCCCGCTGACCAAGAAGCCGGCCGAGACCCGGATGGGTTCCGGTAAGGGTTCTCCGGAGAAGTGGGTCACCAACGTCAAGCCCGGTCGCGTCCTGTTCGAGATGAGCTTCCCGAACGACGAGACGGCACGTGAGGCGTTGCGGCGTGCCATCCACAAGCTGCCGATGAAGTGCCGGATCGTGACCCGTGAGGGTGGTGACATCT
>JAKDNL010000751.1 GCA_030451825.1 Pseudonocardia sp.
GGCGCGGGCTGCGTCAGGGGCATACGGGTCGGACACCTCTCCGGCGGGTGACGGGACCGTCGAAGTGTAGCGGGCTCGGTCACGGGGAGATAACGGCCCCGATGGGCGGAGCGTGACCGTCCGTGTGCTCGGCGTGCTCCTGCCCGACTCGGGGCCCCTGGGCCGGACGGGAGCGGTGGGTTCAGCGACCGGCAGCGGCACGGATCGACTCGCGCAGCGACCTCGTCGTGGCGAACACCGCCGACGGCTCGTACCCGCAGTGCGCCATGCAGTTCTCGCAGCGTGGGTCGTTGCCCCGGCCGTACGCCGACCAGTCGGTCTCCTCGACGAGCTCGGCGTAGGTGCTCACATAGCCGTCGTCGAGCAGGTAGCAGGGGCGCTGCCAGCCCAGCAGGGAGTACGACGGGATCGCCCACGCCGTGCAGGCCAGGTCGACCTTGCCCTCCAGGAAGTCCAGGAACATCGGCGAGTGGTTGAGCCGCCACCTGCTGCGCCGGCCGCCGTCGAAGGCCTTGCGGAACAGCTGGCGGGTCTGCTCGACGCCGAGCCAGTGCTCCTGGTCGGGGGCCTTCTCGTAGGCGAACCCGGGCGAGATCTGCATGTTGTCCACGCCGAGCGAGTCGTTGAGGTAGTCCAGCACGTCGATGACGTCCTGCGGGGTGTCGGTGTCGAAGAACGTGGTGTTCGTGTTCACCCGGAACCCGGCCGCCTTGGCCTGGCAGATCGCGTCGACGGCCTGGTCGAACACGCCGTCCTTGCAGACCGAGGCGTCGTGCCGTTCGCGCAGCCCGTCGATGTGCACCATCCACGCGAAGTTCTTGTGCGGGGTGAAGCGGTGCAGGTGCTTGGGTAGCAGGACCGCGTTCGTGCACAGGAACACGATCTTGTTCAGGTCCAGCAGCCGCTGCACGATGACGTCGATCTCGGAGTGCATCAGCGGCTCGCCGCCGGCGATGGAGACCATCGGCGCACCGCTGGAGATGATCGCGTTCACCGCCTGCTCGACCGGCATCCGCTGCTTGAGCAGCGACGCCGGCTGTTCGATCTTCCCGCAGCCCGCGCACTTGAGGTTGCAGGCGAACAGCGGTTCCAGCTCGACCAGCAGCGGGAACTTCTCGACACGCTTGATCTTCTGCTTCATCAGGTAGGCGCCGAGGCGGATCGACTGCCGCACGGGCATCGCCATGATCAGCTCACTTCTTTCGGGAGGGTGAAGCGGACGTCCTCGGTGCCGGTGGTGGCCGTCTGCACGGTCACCGGCCCGAGGCCGGACAGGACGGACACGACCTCGTCCACGAGGTCGTCGGGGGCGGACGCGCCGGCGCTGATCCCGATCCGGCGGGCCCCGGCCAGCCAGCTCAGGTCCAGCTCGCCGGCGTCGTCGATCAGGTGCGCCGGCACGCCCTCGCGGGCGGCGACCTCGGCCAGGGCCCGGGAGTTCGACGAGTTCGGCGAGCCGAGCACCAGCACCAGATCGGCACGCTCGGCGGCGGCCCGCACGGCGCGCTGACGGTTCGTGGTGGCGTAGCAGATGTCGTCGCGCCGGGGCGCGGCCACCGACGGGAACCGCCCGCGCAGCACGGCGGCGATCTCCTCGGCCTCGTCCACGGCGAGGGTGGTCTGCATGGCGTACGCGACGCGGGCGGGGTCGCGCGGCGCGACGATCGCGGCGGCCTCCGGGCTGTCGACGACCAGCACGTCGTCCGGGGCCTCGCCGAGGGTGCCCTGCACCTCCTCGTGCTCGGCGTGCCCGATCAGCAGCACGGTGTCGCCGTACCCGGCGTGGCGGCGCACCCCGGCGTGCACCTTGGTCACCAGCGGGCAGGTCGCGTCGATCACCGACAGGTCCCGGGCGCGCGCCTGCGCGCGGACGGCGGGGGAGACCCCGTGCGCGGCGAGCACGGTGACCGCGCCGCGCGGGACCTCCTCGATCTCCTGCACGAACACCGCGCCGCGGCGCTGCAGCTCGGCCACGACGTGGGCGTTGTGCACGATCTGGCGCCGCACGTAGACGGGCGCGCCGAAGCGGTCCAGGGCGCGCTCGACGGTGTCGATGGCGCGCTCCACCCCGGCGCAGAACGAGCGCGGCTGCGCCAGGGTGACCGTGCGCGGGCCGGTGGCGCGGAGCCAGTCGCGCAGCGCGGGCGCGGCCCGGCGCAGGCTACGCAGCGCGGCGATCCCGCGGGCCGGCGTGCCGGGTCGCACCAGCGGCGCGTGCGGGGTGTCGACGACGGCGCGGACGACCGCGAGCGGGCCTCCCGCGGCGCCCTCGGCGAGCCATGCCGACTCCATGTCCACGGCCAGGGCGGCGCCGTGTACCCGCTCGCCGTGTACCCGCTCGCCGCGCGCCGCGGCGGTCAGGACGTGCGGGCCGAACACCACGGGCCCGACGTGCACCCGCAGCCCGCACCGGCGCAGCGCCGCGGCCAGCGGGGCCGCGGTGGGCAGCGGCAGCGGCTCGGCACCGTCGCGGCGCAGCTCGTCGGCGACGACGAGGTCGCCCGGGCGCAGGGACGAGTCCAGCGCGCCGGCCACGCCCGCGACCAGCACCGGACGCGGGCCGTCGGCGGCCAGCTCCACGGCCGCGGCGGCCGAACTCGCCGGGCCCATCCCGGTCCGCCGCACCACGACCCCGCCCAGCCGCCCGGCCAGTGCGCGGCGCTCCACCCACAGCGGCGCGCAGACCACCGGCCCGGGACCGTCCGGGCCCTCCCCGTGGCTCATCCGGCCCCGCCCGAGGTCGTGCGCGGGTTTAGGGGGGGCGGCGGCGCTATACCCGCCCCGCCGAGGGTT
>JAKDNL010000752.1 GCA_030451825.1 Pseudonocardia sp.
TGAAAGCGTCATAGATGATGATTTCACAGATGTGACCGTGCGCGAATACAGGGTCGACTGGGCCATCCGCTCCCCAGGCATTTACTCGACGAGGAGAGGCCCCGTCGCCCGAGCCCATGATCAGGTCTAATCACAGATTCGGGTGGCACATCGGGTCAAGCGAGATCAGCTTCGGCGAGTCGAAGCCCTGGGCCCTCGGCCGGGATGAGTTCGTCGGCGCCCTCCAGCATGTGTCCCCGCGTGCACTGCAGGGCGAGGGAGACCCGGTGTCCGCAGTCGCGGTGGTGGAGCTGTACCGGGGGGCCTGCCGGATCTGCGAGGTGGCGATCCCCCCACTCGCGCAACGCGATCAGGACTGGGAGCAGTTCCCGACCCTTCGTGGTGAGGACATAGCGTTGCCGCGTCCTGGCCCCCGGCTCCCGGTAGGGCTCGGTCGCCAGCACGCCCGCGCCGACGAGCATGTGGAGCCGATCAGCCAGCAGGCTCCGCGTGCAGCCCAGCGCCCGCTCGAAGTCGGCGAACCGCCCGATCCCGTACCAGGCCTCGCGGACGATCAGGAAGGTCCACTTCTCGCCCAGGAGTTCGAGCGACCGCGCGATCGAGCAGTTGCCCAGGTCGTACCGGAATCGATCCTGCATGACGCAAAGGGTAGCCCTCCGCGCCATCTGAGTGTACTAACGCGGATTTCCGCGCAATCGGTTCGGGGCAAGGGGTCAGGTGAGTTCGTAGCGGAGGGTGCGGCCGCCCCACCAGGGTATGCGGGTGTCGTTGGGGAGGTCGGCTTGACGCAGGACCGGTGAGTAGGCGCGGCGTTCGAGGCGGACGGTGATGGTGTCGTCGCTGGTGATGATCTGTCCTGGGGTTTCGAGGAAGCGGCGTTGTAGGACGTCGGGGGTGACGGCGGCGTAGCCGGGTAGGCGGGCGCGGAGTGCGGCGGTGAGGGTGTGGGCGAGGACGCAGAGCATGATGTCGAGGTCGACGTTGAGGTTGACGGTGGAGGACAGCGCGTCGGCGTGGAAGGCTTGGATGATCTCGGCGAGGCGTTGTTCGATGGTCATCCGGCGGGCGTAGTGCTCGATGAGTGCCTTGGTGGGCAGTTCGGTGTCGTTGGTGATGATCACGGTGGGTGCGTCGCGGCCGAGGCCGGTGACGATGAGTTGGCGCACGGTGCCGGGGTAGCTGGTCAGCCGGACCCCGGTGGATTCGTGCACCTTCGGCCGGTTGTAGCGACCCGAGCGGTCGAGGGTGATGGTGGTGAAGTCTTGGCTGGTCAGCGTGTTGATGTGGCGGGCGAGGGCGGGTGAGCGCATCCGCAGGGTGAGGAATTTGACGCCGCGGGTGTCGAGTTCACCGAGGACCGGTTGGGTGGTGACCTTCTGGTCCATGATCAGCATGCGGGGGTCGGTGCCGGAGACCTGTTTCCAGTGGTCGCAGAACGCGATCACTTCGCGGGCCTGGCTGGCCTTGGCCAGGTCGGCGTTGGCGTAGACCAGGTTGTGGGTGCCGGTGTCGTGGGCGAAGAAGGTCAACACGCTTCGGGCGCGCTGGGAGCGGGTGGGCACGTAGTGTTTCTCCAGCACCGGGTCGTGGCCCCAGTGCATCACGGCGTGGAAGTCCAGGTCGAAGATCGCCTCATCGCCGGTGGCGAGTCCGCCTTGGATCATCTTGGTGTCCAGGGCGGCCAGGAACGCCCGCTGGTGGTTGTGGCTGGTGCGGTAGGAGTAGTTGGTCAGCGCGGTCTTCTTCGGCAGGCTGGCCAGCCCGGCGAACAGGGACGCGGCCGGATCGGCGAGCAGCAGGTCGTCGACGTGGGAGACCCGCCGGGTGCGGGTCAGCTTCAACGCCAGCAGCGACAGCCAGCAGCGACAACAGCCACGACAGTGCGGGAACGACGCGGGTGCTGGGGTAGCCGGCCTGCCGGACCAGGCCGGGCAGGTCGAGGTCGATCAGGTCGGGGAGCAGCAGCAACAGCCCGGCCTTGCCGGTCTCTACCGTGGCCGGCCAGGCCGCGAAGTCCAGCTTCGCGGTGCGGGGCAGGCCGGTGTCTCGCCCGGGGGTGGCCGGTGAGAGCGACGACACTGGCTGCGGGTGGCGCAGCAGCCGCCCGAACCCTTCCTCGGTGAGGATCTCGCTGACGCTGGTGCGGTTGAGCGGGCTACCTTCGGCTCCCAGCTGGGCGGAGATCTCGTAGGTGGACAGCCCCTGGCGACGCAGTTCGATCGCCCGGCCCCGGGCCCGGTCCTTGGCCGGCGCCACCCCCGGCGGCGGGCCGGGCTTGCGCGGCGCGGCGAAGAGATCGAGCTTGCCGGCCCGGTACTCGCGCACCAGGTTCACCATCGCCCAGCGGGTGTAGCCGAACCGCTCGGCCGCTTGGGCATGGGTCAGTCCGTCGACGAAGAACGCGCGCAGCGCCTCGTAGCGGCGGTGGTTCACCTGCTTCGGCGCGGTGAACCACTCTCCCCGACCACTTTGTGGTGATCTGACTGCCATAGCATGGTTCTACCAGGCGACCACCCGCCTCCCAGGAAGGTTCTACCGTCTGCAACACGAAGCCGCGTTCCTGTTTCGGCAGGTCACAGCTGCCCACTGGGGGCCGATCGGACTACGTAACGACACGATAACGAATGACACATGTGGGCTTCGCCAGCTAGACCACACAACGGCCGGAATGGCTAGAGCACGCGACGGGGAAAGCATCACAGCAGGTCAGGGCCTCACCGCTCCCTTCGAGCCGAGCGCAACCCAGGCAGCGCCATTGCGGCGAACCAACTTCGCGGAAATCCGCGCTAAG
>JAKDNL010000753.1 GCA_030451825.1 Pseudonocardia sp.
CCGGCCCCGGTTGGACGAGAGCTCCGTTCGTGCGGCCGGGTTGGACGAGAGCTCCTCTCGCTCAAGCCGGGTGGGGGGCACAATCCTGTCCGGGCTCGCCCCGCACCGCCCCGCCACCGGCCCCGGTTGGACGAGAGCTCCGTTCGTGCGGCCGGGTTGGACGAGAGCTCCGGTCGTGCGGTGATCGGGTGGCTCGGGGCGCGACGGGCCGGGCTGAGACTGTCGGGGGTCGGTCCTAGACTCGTTTCCGATGAGCGCCGCGACACAGACCCCGAAGAAGACCGGCCCTGATAAGAGCACCGCTGCCAAGGCCGGCTCCGGTTCGTCCTCGCCGAAGGGGGACACGCCGCGGCTGCTCCTGCTCGACGGACACTCCCTGGCCTACCGGGCGTTCTTCGCGCTGCCCGCGGAGAACTTCCGGACCGGGACCGGGCAGACCACGAACGCCGTCTACGGCTTCACCTCGATGCTGATCAACCTGCTGCGTGACGAGGAGCCGACCCATCTGGCCGTCGCGTTCGACGTCTCCCGCAAGACGTTCCGCTCCGAGCGCTTCGCCGAGTACAAGGCGAACCGCTCCAGCACCCCGGACGACTTCCGCGGCCAGGTGGACCTGATCAAGGAGGTGCTCGGCGCGCTGAACATCCCGGTGTTCGCGGTCGACAACTACGAGGCAGACGACCTGATCGCCACGCTGACCACGCAGGCCGAGGCACAGGGCATGAACGTGCTGATCACGACCGGGGACCGGGACGCGTTCCAGCTGGTCACCGACCAAGTGACGGTGCTCTACCCGAAGCGCGGCGTGTCCGACCTGGGCCGGATCGACCCGGCGGAGGTGGACGCCCGGTACGGCTTGACCCCGGCCCAGTACCCGGACTTCGCGGCGCTGCGCGGGGACCCCTCGGACAACCTGCCGAGCATTCCGGGGGTGGGGGAGAAGACGGCGGCCAAGTGGGTGCGCGAGTTCGGCTCGTTGGCCGAGCTGACCGACCGGGTGGACGAGGTCAAGGGCAAGGCGGGCGACTCGCTGCGGGCGAACCTGGCCAACGTGCTGCTCAACCGCCAGCTCACCGAGCTGGTCCGCGACGTCGACCTCGGGTCCGAGCCCTCGCAGCTCGAGGTGCGGCCGTGGGATCGCGACGCCGTGCACCGGCTGTTCGACGAGCTGGAGTTCCGGGTGCTGCGCGAGCGCCTGTTCGCGACGTTGTCCTCGGCCGAACCGGAGGCCGAGGAGGGCTTCACCGTGGCGGGCGCGGTGATCGAGCCGGGCACGGTGGCGGCGTGGCTGGACGAGCACTGCCGCGACGGTCGCCGGGTCGCGCTGTCCTTCGGCGGGGTCAGCGGCCCGGTGGCCGCGCGGGACCTGACCGGGATCGCGTTCGCCGTCGGTGAGCCGACGGTCGAGGCGCGGGCCGCCGGTGCGACGGCCGGGGTGCCGCAGGCCGGCTACCTCGCTCTGGCCACGCTCACCCCGGACGACGAGGCAGCGCTCGGGGCGTGGCTGGCCGATGCGTCGGTGCCGAAGGCGGCGCACGACGTGAAGGCCGTGCTGCACGGGCTGCGCGCCCGTGGCTGGACGCTGGACGGGCTGACCAGCGACACCGCGCTCGCCGCCTACCTGGCCAAGCCGGGGCAGCGCACGTTCGACCTGGCCGACCTGGCGCTGCGCTACCTGCGCCGGGAGCTGCGCACCGAGGCCGAGGGTGATGGGCAGCTCTCGCTGCTCGGCAGTGCTGACGCGCTCTCCGCTGACGCTCCGAGCGGTGAGGAGGAAGCCGACAACGCGGCCGCCGAGGCGGAGATGCTGGCCGCCTCCGCCGTCGGAGAGCTGGCCGACGCCCTGGACACGGACCTGGCCGAGCGCGGCGGGTCCGAGCTGCTGGCCGAGCTGGAGCTGCCGCTGGCGTTCGTCCTGGCGGATCTGGAGGCGGCCGGGATCGCCGTGGACGCCGACTACCTGTCCGGGCTGGAGTCCGATTTCGGGGCCCAGGTCCGCCAGGCCGCGTCGGACGCCTACGAGGTGATCGGCAAGGAGATCAACCTCGGCTCGCCCAAGCAGCTGCAGGTCGTGCTGTTCGACGAGCTGAACATGCCCAAGACCAAGCGCACCAAGACCGGCTACACCACCGACGCGGACGCGCTGCAGAGCCTGTTCGAGCAGACCGAGCACCCGTTCCTGCAGCACCTGCTGCTGCACCGGGACGCGACAAGGCTCAAGGTCACCGTCGACGGACTGATCAAGTCCGTGGCCGACGACGGCCGGATCCACACCACCTACTCGCAGACGATCGCGGCCACCGGACGCCTGAGCTCGACCGACCCGAACCTGCAGAACGTGCCGATCCGCACCGCGGCCGGGCGCCGGATCCGGGACGCGTTCGTCGTCGGCTCCGGCGAGGGCACGCAGTTCAGCGAGCTGATGACCGCGGACTACAGCCAGATCGAGATGCGGATCATGGCGGACCTGTCCGAGGACGCCGCGCTGATCGAGGCGTTCCGCTCGCAGCACGACTTCCACGCCGAGACCGCGGCCCGGGTGTTCGGCGTCGAGGCCACCGACGTCTCCGTCGAGCAGCGCGCCAAGATCAAGGCGATGAACTACGGCCTGGCCTACGGGCTCTCGGCCTACGGCCTGTCCGCGCAGCTGCGGATCTCCACCGACGAGGCGAAGGGGATGATGGACGACTACTTCGCCGGTTTCGGCGGGGTCCGCGACTACCTGGCCGGCGTCGTCGACCAGGCCCGCAAGGACGGCTACACGGCCACCATCATGGGCCGCCGCC
>JAKDNL010000754.1 GCA_030451825.1 Pseudonocardia sp.
CGGGTCGCGCAGACGGTGGCCAAGCTGGTACTGGAGCCGATGGTGGAACCGATGTTCCATGACGACTCCTACGGCTACCGGCCGGGCCCAGACCTCCGGAGTTCAGCTGAAGATCACAGATGAGGTCGGGCGGCTACTCAACCCGTTCTGATCTTGTAGGTGATGGGTCGGTGGTCGCCGGGGATGTGTGGTGGGGTGGCGTTGAGCTCGGCGAGCAGCAGCCGCAGCGCCCGGGTGATCTTCGGGGTGGTCGGGGTATCGAGCGCGACGGTGACCTCGCCCGGGGTGTAGGTGATCTGTCCGCCGAGGTGGAGCAGGTGGCGCAGGGTGGCGCGGTACTCGTCGTTGTCGGCGAGGTAGGCGTTGAATCGGCTGGCGAGCCAGTGCTCGGCGTTGAACGCCAGCAGCCGCAGCACCATCTGCAGGCTGCGTCGCTGGGTGTGCAGGACGGCCCGTTTCGCGTTCGGGTCGTGGGAGTTGGCGGGGATCTTCGCGGGGATGGTCTTGAGCGTGGCGCGGGCTCGGGTGAGCGCGGCGCGGACGGTGTCGATGTCCTGCTCGGCGGCCGGGATCGCGGCGTTGGTCGCCGCGACCGACAGGTCGCTGTGGAGCAGCTCGGTGAACGCCTGCTGGGCCTGGGCCAGGGTGGTCTCGGCGCGTTTGAGCGCGGTGCGGGCGGCCTTGCGGGCCGGGTTGTCGATCAGCGCGGTGTCGGCGGTGATGTCGGCGCCGTAGTGGCATAGCCAGTCCATGCCGTGATGGGCGGTGAGGTACTTGAACACGTTCTCGATCCGCCATCGACACCGCAGCCAGGCCAGCAACGCCGCGGCCGGGGCGGCCAGGTCGCTGGTGAGGACCTGCAGCACCGGCTGGTCGTGCTCGAACAGGGTCAGCTGCCGGGCCTGGCCGTACTCCTTGATGGTGATCATCTCATCGGCCAGGGTGACCGGGTCGGCGCGGCCGGCGCCATCCACGCGCCAGAACCGGCGGGGCGCGGCGGTGGTGTGGGCGAGTGTGCCGCGCCGGTAGGTGATCCAGTCCACGTCGTGGTCGTGGCAGTGGGTGAACACCGAGGCGTAGGCGCCGCCGCGGTCGAACCCGAGCATGATCTTCGCGTCGCCGGTGACCGTGCGGAGCTGGGCGAGCGCGGCGGGCAGGGTTTTGGTCAACCCCGAGGGCGGTCCGGACACGAAACACACCGCGCGGCCGTGGTAGTCGGTGACCACGGTGTCGGCCAGGCCTTTCTGGGCGTGGCGGCGTTTGGTGTTGTAGCCCTTGCCCACCGGCTTGGCGCCCTCGTAGGGCACGAAGTGGTCATCGACGAAGTACAGACCCAGCAGCGGCGCCTCCGCGTTGAGCATGGCGCGGGTCAGGTCGGTCTGCAGCCCCAGCGGGTCACACCGGGCGGCCAGTGAGCCCAGCCGGGGTCGCAGGGTCCGCAGCTCGGGTAGCCGCTCCAGCCCCGCGAGCGGCCCGATCTGGTCGCGGACCAGATGCTTGGTGGCCTCCACCGACCCGACGCCCAGCGCGAACGCGATGCTGGTCGCGGTCAGCAACGCCACGTCGTCGAACCGTCGCGAGCCCGCCGACACCGGCCCGGTGTCCGAGAGCGGGGCGAACACCGCGCCGGCCCCGACCCGCTCGAAGAACCCGTGCAGCAGCATCGCCCCCGCGTAACGGCACTCCACCGTGGCCTGGACCAACCGGTCCGACCCCGCCGCCGCGGCCGGCACGCCGTCCCCTACCGCGTCCCACTCACCGTCCCGCTCACCGTCCCGCTCGACGACGGTCGGCGCGAGCGGCGGGTCTGCGGGAACCGGCCCGACCGCCCCACCCAGCTCGGTGTCGGGCAGCTCGGTGTCGGGCAGCTGGTCCTGCACCGGCTCATCGGACGGCTGGCGACCCGCACCGGTCAGGCGGCTGATCATGGAGCCGGACACCTGCAACCGCCGCGCGATCTCCTGGCCGGCCACGCCCTCGCCGGCCCACCGGCGCGCCTGCGCGAGCTGTGTCGCGCTCAGCTTCACCGGCCGGCCCATCGCCTTGACCAGCCCGCCAGAGCCCTGCTCGCGGGCGGTCTTGCGCAGCGTCGACAGGTAGTTCGGGTGCACCTCGAACACCTCGGCCACGGTCTTGACCGGGTGCCCGGCCTGGGTCAGCGCCACCATCGCCAGCCGACGCATCCCGGTGTCGCCGACCGCGAACCGGAACAGCACCCACCTGCCCGAGAGCACCACCGTCTCGCCCTCGTGGGTCAACACCCGCAGCGTCTCGGGCTCGGGCATCCCCTCCAGCAGCGGTTCGGCCATCGACGGGAGCACAACGGAACCCTACCCCAAACCGGCTCGAATCTCAGCTACTTTCAGAAACGATTGGATTACGAAACCCGCAGCTCAGCCAGGCTATCGCTCAGCCGGTTCCGGAGGTCTGGGGCCGGCGCCGACGCTTCGGCGCGGCCGATTCCTGACCATCCACTTCGGATGCCATGACGCCACACTGACCACACCAGGCACACACGTCACGGAGGCGCGCCGCGGCCTCTCAAACACGTTCTCACATCCTTGTCATTCAGCCGGTCCGGCCGCTGAGCTGATTGGATTCACTTCGCCGGATCAGCACCAATGGACAGCGAGATCCACCCCGGCTCCTCAGCGAGGACTGATCACGACCACCCGGCCATGACGTTGCGGGACAGGGACTCCGCAGTCACCGCAACCACTCCGATCCCATGATCGACGGGCCGCTACAACCCGGCGCGAAAATCGGCGTTAGCGACGGTTAGGCG
>JAKDNL010000755.1 GCA_030451825.1 Pseudonocardia sp.
TCCTCCCGGGGGGGTCTTTTTTTGGGGGGGGGGGTTTTTTTTTATCCGCGCACGAGGCTCTTCGGGTCGTCGCCAGGCGATTCAGCCGGCGTCGAGCGCGGCGAGGGCCATCCGGCGCAGGACGTCGATCTCGACGCGCGGGTCGGGGCCGGGATCCCCGGCGGCCGCTGACGCCGCCGAGTACGGAGTGGAGTTGATCAGCCCGAACACCCCGTGCGCGGCCACCCGCGCCGCGGACGGGGACATCTCCGGGTGCACCCGGCGCAGCGTGTCGACCCAGATCTCGACGTAGGTCCGTTGCAGATGACGGACCCGGCGGCGGGCCTCGTCGGGCAGGTTGGCCAGGTCGCGGTCCTGGACCACGATCAGCTCCGGCTCCCGGGTGGCGAACTCGACGTGGAAGTCGACCAGGGCGGCGAGCTCCGTGCGCGGGTCGCCGTCGCGGCTGCGGGCCCGGCCACCGTCGAGCAGCCGTTCGCTGATCCCGACCAGCATCTCCGCGAGCAGGGCCTCCTTGCCGGGGAAGTGCCGGTAGAGGGCCGGGCCGCTGACGCCGACGGCCGCGCCGAGATCGGCGATGCTCACGCCGTGGAAGCCGTGCCGGGCGAACAGGCGGGCGGCCACCGCGAGGATCTGCTCCCGCCGGGACGGCACCGGCGGCCCGTCCGGGGCGGTCGTCATCGGGGTAGCGTAGCGCTCGGCGGTTAACGTCCGTTCACTCCTCGGCGAGGCTCCTCAGCCCGTGCTCAGCCTGTGCCGGATATCCTCGGTGGTGTGAACCGTGCCCCGCACTGGCTGCGCGCCCGGATGGGCGTGCGGGTGGTGTCCGCGCTCGCGGCGGCCGCCGCGGTCGCGGTCGTCCTGGTGGTGGCCGGGGTCTCCCTGGTGCTGCTGCTCGACCACCAGCTGCGCCAGTCGTCCGAGGCTGCCGCCACGGACCAGGCGACCTTGCTCGGGCAGCGCATCTCGGCGAACTTCACCGGTAGCGGTGACGCCAAGGAGAACGCGATCGACGCGACCGGCAAGCGGAGCGACGTCGTGCAGGTGATCACCGACTACGGCGATGGCTCCGACGACCCGGACAGCCGCGTCGGCTCGAACGGCCCGCAGACCGACGTCCAGGTGATCGGTTCCTCGGACACCCTGGGCAGCCGGCCGCGGATGGTGGACTGGCTGCTGGCCCCGGGCGAGTCCCGCACCGTGGACAGCACCGAGATCACGCTCGCAGACGGCAGCACCGAGGAGGTGACGATCGTCGGAATGGGCTTCCGGGCGACCGGGCGCCCGATCACGGTGCTGGCCGCTCAGCAGCTCAAACCTGTGCACCAGGCCGTCGACACGGTGTCGGTCATGGTCTCGATCGGGATCCCGATCCTGGTGCTGGTCACCGGTTTCTTCACCTACCTGTTCGCCGGGCGGGCGTTGCGCCCGGTCGAGGCGATGCGCCGGCGCGTGGTGGGCCTGACCGACCGGGACCTCGCCCGCCGGGTGCCCGAGCCGCCGGCCCAGGACGAGGTCGGACGGCTCGCCCGCACGATGAACCAGATGCTCTCCCGGCTGCAGGACTCGCAGGCGACCCAACGACGCTTCGTCGCCGATGCCAGCCACGAGCTCCGCAGCCCGCTGGCCACCGTCTCCACCGGCCTGGAACTGCTCGGCAACGGGATGGCACGGGACTCGGCGGACCTGGCGACCGTGCAGACCCTGCGCGGGGAGACCGGCCGGCTGACCAAGCTCGTCGAGGGCCTGCTGTTCCTGGCCCGCGCCGACGAGCGGGGCGCCGCGCCGCGCCGCGAGGAGGTCGACCTCGACGAGCTCGTCGAGGGCGAGCGGATCCGCCCGAGCGCGGACGACCAGGTCTCGGTGACCGTGTCGACCGAGCCGGTGCGGGTGGTCGGCGACCGGGGCCAGCTGGTCCGGGTGCTGCGCAACCTGGTCGACAACGCGCGCCGGCACGCCGGGACCACGGTGTCGGTCTCGCTGCGACCCGACGGCGACCTGGCCGTGATCGACGTGGACGACGACGGCTCCGGCATCCCCGAGGCCGACCGGACCCGCGTGTTCGAGCGGTTCGTCCGGCTCGACGAGGCCCGGGCACGTGGCGACGGCGGATCCGGCCTCGGTCTCGCGATCGTGGCCGAGCTGGTCTTGGCACACGGCGGGACGGTGACGGCGGGCGAGGCCGAGACGCTCGGCGGCGCGCGGTTCCGGATCACGGTGCCGCTGTCCGGCGCGCCCGGGTCACTCGACGTGGGCGAGCCCGAGCCGCCGTCGGCCCCGGCCGCGGTCGCGGTCGCCGAGGAGACCGGGACGGGCGCCGACCGGTCCGCGCGCGCCGGCCCGGCCCGCGCCGTCGAGATCCCGGGACAGGCGGAGCACGACGACGCCCCCCGCGCTCCCGTCGCCCGTCCGTCCGGCGCGGGAGCGAATGCCGGCGCCGGCGAGCCGTCCGGTGCACCCGGCGACGCCCGGCGCGGATCCGACCTGTTCAGCCCGGTGGCCCCGTCCGCCCCGGCCGGGCCTGTCCGGCAGGATCCTGGGCCGGTCGCCTCCGCGCCGACGTCCGGACAGACCACCACCGGGGGCGCCGGACCAGCGCTGTTCGACGACCGCCCGTCGGGTCCGTTCTCGCGGGTGCCGATGGGCGGGCGCCGCCGCGGGCCCGGGGTGGAGCCGTCGTCCCCGGACGCCGGGGCCGACGGAACGACGGCGGACGCCAGGGGCGACAGAACGACGGCGGAAGCCGGGGGCCA
The DNA here is from genome assembly GCA_030451825.1 of Pseudonocardia sp. Lineage (GTDB taxonomy): Bacteria > Actinomycetota > Actinomycetes > Mycobacteriales > Pseudonocardiaceae > Pseudonocardia. Next base: position 2,754 of record JAKDNL010000755.1, read on the forward strand.
CGGAACGATGGGGGAGCTGTGTCTTATAA
>JAKDNL010000134.1 GCA_030451825.1 Pseudonocardia sp.
CCTGGGGACCGGCCGGCCCGTCGATCGCGTCGGGCTCCGGACGCTCCGGGCGGGCCGACCACCGCCGAACCGCCGCCTCCGGAGGGTGATCCGGCGCCGGAACCGGACGAGGAGGGTCCGGCACCGCGGCCCGGAGGAAGGGCTCTGCGGGTCGCCGCGGCCGCGCTGGCCGTGCTGGTCGTCGTCTCCACCGCGGCCGGGTTCACCTCCCGCAACACCCTCGACGACGGGATCGTGCAGGTCCCGGCGCTGGACCCGTCCTCGGACACGATCTCGTCGCGGGCCGCGCAGGCCGGCGACGAGAACGTGCTCGTCCTCGGCCTGGCCGCGGACCGGCTCCGGCAGCCGGAGGCCGCCCGGACCGACACCGCCGTCGTCGTGCACGTGCCGGCCGGCGGCGGACCGGCCGTCACGCTGTCGCTGCCGGCCACCCTGGAGGTCGCGCGACCGCCGTGCCAGCGCTGGGACCCGGCGACGACGAGCTACACCGGGTCCGTCCCGGCCGAGTCGCGCACCACGCTCAGCTCGGTCTACGACGTGGGCGGGCCGTCCTGCATGGTCGGCGCCGTCCAGCAGCTCACCGGGCTGTCGCTCACCCGCTTCGTCGCGCTCGACGTGTCCGGCGCGGACGCCCTGGTCACCGCCGTACGCGGGGTGCAGGTGTGCACCGAGCGGCCGGTCATCGACCAGGCTCTCGGCCCGGTCGTCGCCTCCGCCGGGGACACGGTGCTCACCGGCGACGAGGCCGCCCGGTTCGCCGACGCCGCGGCCGTCGTCGACGACACCTCGCCGGCCAACCGGATCCAGCGCCAGCAACGGGTGCTGGCCGCCGCGCTGGAGCAGGCGCTGTCCACGACGTCACTGCTCACCCCGGGCACGCCGACCCGGGTGGCCCAGGCCCTGTCCGGCTCGGTGCTGACCGACAATGCCGACGTCGAGGAGGTGCTGACGCTGGCCCGGTCGCTCGGGCGGGCCGGCACCGCGGGCGACGGCAGCACGCCGGCGTTCCTCCCGGTCCCGGTCAACGATCAGCCGAACACCCGCGGTCACTTGGAGCTGCGGCGCAGCGACGCCGAGGACCTGTTCTCCGCGATGCGCAAGCACGAGCCGCTGCCCGAGGAGGTCACGGCCCCGGCCGAGCGCGTCACCAGCAGCACACTGCCCCAGGGCGTGAGCATCGACGTACTCAACGCGGCCGGACGGGCCGGCCTGGCCGGTCAGGTCGCGGACTCGCTGCGGGCGCAGGGCTTCCAGGTCGGCACCGTCACCGACGCACCGGAGTCCGCGCGGACCTCGGTCCGGTTCTCCCCGGACCGCGCCGAGGTCGCCGGGCAGCTCACCTCGCGCCTCCCGGCCGCCGTCCCGGCACCGGACCCGACGACGTCGTCCACCCTGCAGCTGGTGCTCGGATCGGGGTACTCCGGCCCGGTAACGCCGCCCGCCGCGCAGCCCTCGGGCGAGACCGTCGACTGCGGCTGAACGGCGTACACCCGCACCGTTCATGCCGCATTCACCTGCAACTGCTGTCCCGGTTGCGGTCCCGCACTACCCTGTACCGCATGCGTGACGTCTACCAGGAACAGCTCGACGAACTCGCCTCCGGCCTGGCCGGGATGTGCGAGGACGTCGCGCGGGCGATGGAGAAGGCCACCCGGTCGCTGCTCGAGTCGGATCTCCGGCTCGCCGAGGAGGTCATCTCCGAGGACGCCGGGATCGACGACGTCCGCGCCGCTGCCGAGCACCGCGCGTTCGGGCTGCTGGCCCTGCAAGCCCCCGTGGCCACCGACCTGCGGATCGTGGTCGCCGCCATCCACGGCGCCGGGGACATCGAGCGGATGGGCGATCTGGCCCTGCACGTCGCCCAGGCCGCGCGCCGCCGGCACCCGCAGTCGGTGGTGCCGGACGAGATCAAGCCGTACTTCGCCGAGATGGGCCAGGTCGGGGTCCGGCTGGCAGAGAAGGCGGGCGAGGTCATCCGCAGCCGGGACCTGGACGCCGCGGCCCAGCTCGAATCGGACGACGACGCCATGGACGACCTGCACAAGCACATGTTCACCGTGCTGATGGACCGCAACTGGAACCACGGCGTCTCGGCCGCGGTGGACGTGGCGTTGCTGGCCCGCTTCTACGAGCGCTACGCCGACCACGCCGTGGCCGTCGCCCGCCGGATCGTGTACGTCGTCACCGGACAGATGCCCGGACCGCTCACCGTCTGACACCTCCCGCCGCCGAACGGCCGACGCACCGGGTTTGCCCGCCACGACCGGTGGGCACCCTCGCTTCATGGGCCAGGCAGGGTGTCACGTCACGGAGGTCGTCGGGACCTCCGACGAGAGCGTGGAGGCGGCGATCCGCGACGGCATGTGCCGCGCGACCGGCGCCGCGGACTCCCTGGAGTGGTTCGAGGTGACCGGGGTGCGCAGCAATGTGCTGGGCAGGGTGCACCGTTTCCGGGTCGACCTGCGCCTGGGCGTACGCGGCGCCGCCTGACCGGTCGGCCCCTGGGTCCCGGAGCGTCCGGCACTGCCCCGGGAGGGACCTGGGGAGCCAGCCCGGTTGCGCGAGAGCTCCGTTCGTACAGCCGACCTGCGCGAGAGTTCCGCTCGTACAATCAGCTTGCCCCGGGGCGCGCCCGGGAATGCCCCGGGCCCGGTTGGACGAGAGGTCCGTTCGTGCGGGTGGGGTGAGCGAGAGTTCCGCTCGTGCACAGGTGACGGGCCACGATCAGCCGAAACGACCGGAGATGTAGTCCTCGGTCTGCTTCTGGCTCGGGCTGGAGAACATCGTCGCGGTGTCGTCGATCTCCACGAGGTGACCGGGCTCGCCCGCCGCGCGCAGGTTGAAGAACGCGGTCTGGTCACTGACCCGGGCCGCCTGCTGCATGTTGTGCGTCACGATCACGATCGTGAAGTCCTTCTTCAGCGTCGCGATCAGGTCCTCGATCGCCAGGGTCGAGATCGGGTCCAACGCCGAACACGGCTCGTCCATCAGGAGCACCTCGGGCTGCACCGCGATCGCACGGGCGATGCACAGCCGCTGCTGCTGACCACCGGACAGACCGCCGCCGGGCTTGTTCAGGCGGTCCTTCACCTCGGTCCACAGGTTCGCGCCGCGCAGCGCCCGCTCGCAGACCTCGTCGAGCGCCTTGGCCGACTTGCCACCCTGCAGCTTCAGCCCGGCCACCACGTTGTCCCGGATCGACATCGTGGGGAACGGGTTCGGCCGCTGGAACACCATGCCGATCGTCCGTCGCACACCGACCGGGTCCACCGTCGAGCCGTAGATGTCCTCGCCGTCGAGCATCACCTTTCCCTCGACGCGCGCACCCGGGATGACCTCGTGCATCCGGTTGATCGTGCGCAGCACGGTGGACTTGCCGCAGCCCGACGGTCCGATGAACGCCGTCACGCTGCGCGGCGGGACCGCCAGGGTCACCTTGTCCACGGCATGGAACGCGCCGTAGAAGATGTCGAGGTCGGAGAGGTCAAGTCGCTTCGCCACTTCTGGCTCGCTCTCACTTCGTCTTCGGTGCGGTGATCTTGGACAGGAACGCCGCGAGGAGTTGGAAGATCGTGACAATCAGGATCAGGGTGATGGCGGCGCCCCAGAGCCGGTCGGCACCGGCGTCGGTCGGGTTGCTGCGCTCCACCGTCATCAGCAGCGGGAGCGAGGCCATGTTGCCCTGGAACAGGTTGAAGTTGATGTAGGGCGCGTAGGCCACCAGGATCAGTACCGGCGCCGTCTCGCCCATCACCCGGGCCAGGGCCAGCATGATCCCGGTCAGCATCCCGGACAGCGCGGTCGGGATGACGATCTTGACGACCGTCTTCCATTTCGGCACGCCGAGCGCGTAGGAGGCCTCGCGCAGGTCGTCCGGGACGATCCGCAACATCTCCTCGGTGGACCGGACCACCACCGGCAGCATCAGCAGTACCAGGGCCAGCGACACCGCGAACGCGCTCCGGCCGAACCCGAAGATCGAGATCCAGACCGCGTAGACGAACAGCGCCGCCACGATCGACGGCACGCCGGTCAGGATGTCGACCATGAACGTGGTCGTGCGGGCCAGCTTCGACGTGCCGCCGTACTCGACCAGGTAGATCGCCACCATGATGCCGACCGGCGTCGCGATGACCGCACAGATCAGTCCCTGGAACAGGGTCCCGACGATCGCGTGGTAGACACCGCCGCCGCTCTGCCGGGCCAGCAGCCCGTTGAGCGACTGGAACCACCACTCGGGGGACAGGATCGGCAGGATGCCCTTGCCGACCACCGTCACGATGACCCACACCAGCGGGACCACCGCGATCAGGAACGCCAGCCAGACCAGCCCGGTGGCGACCCCGTTGGTCACCTTCCGGCGGGTGCTGGTGCCGGCGAACGTGGGCCCGATGACCGGGCTGGCGAGATCGACCGGAGCACTCGGCATCAATGATTCGCCCCTGCGAGCAGAGCTCATGCCTTGACCTCCGCACGGGACACGATGTAACGGGCCAGCGCGTTCACCAGGAAGGTCAGCGCGAACAGCACCAGACCGGCTGCGATGAACGCACCGGCCGAGAGGTCGTTGTTCAGCTCCGCGAACGACAGCGCGATCTTCGAGGCGAACGTGGCGCCGCCGTCGAACAGGCTGCCGGAGAACGCCAGCGGCGTGGCCGCCAGGATGATCATCAGCGCGACCGTCTCGCCGAGCGCACGCCCCAGGCCGAGCATGGAGGCGCTGACGTAGCCGGCCCGCCCGAACGGCAGCACCGTGGTGCGCACGACCTCCCACTTCGTGGAGCCCAGCGCCAGCGCGGCCTCGACCTGCGATCGCGGGGTCCGCTCGAACACCTCGCGGGTGATCGCGGTGATGATCGGCAGGATCATGACGGCGAGCACGATGCCCGCCGTGAACAGCGTGGCCCCGGTGATCTGCACGTTGCCCGGGGAGAACAGGAAGAACCAGCCCAGCGAGCTCTCCAGGCCCCGCGCGACGGGCTCGATCACCGGTGCCAGCACGAACAGGCCCCAGAGCCCGAAGATGATCGACGGCACGGCGGCCAGCAGGTCGATCAGGTAGCCGAACGGCTTGGCCAGCCGGCGGGGGGCGTACTGGGTCAGGAACAGCGCGATGCCCAGGCCGACCGGCATCGCCAGGACCAGCGCGAACAGCGACACCTCGACGGTGACCAGCAGCAGGTCGAGGATGCCGAACTGCAGGTTCGACGGGTCGCCGGCGTCGAACTCGCGGCTGGTGAGGAAGTTCGCCTTGTTGTCCAGCAGCGCCGGGATCGCCTGGACCAGGAGGAACAGGCCGATCGCGGCGATCAGCAGGACCACGAAGGCGCCGGAGCCGACCGCGAGTCCCCGGAAGACCCGGTCCCCGGTCTGGGTGAACGTGCGGCCGGCCGGCTCCTGCGGCGGCGACGGCGGCGGCGACGGCGGTTCCGCCGGGTTCTGGGTGTTCACGCCCTCAGTCTCCGTGATGGTGGCAGAGACGGCGCCACCCCGCCGGTCACCGGGTTCGCCGGTACCGGCGGGGCGCCCCGTCACGGTGGGGTCGCTCATCGGTCCTCCGTGATGGTGCGGGACGTGACGCCCGCGCGGACGAGATCAGCCGATCGCCTGGATGGCCGTGGTCAGCTTCTGCTTGAACGCGTCCGGCAGCTTCGCGTAGCCGGCGTCGTCCAGGTTGGCCTGGCCCTCGTTGGCGGCGGTGGTCAGGAACGCCTTGACCGCCGTCGAGGTGGCCGGGTCGTAGCCCTTCGAGCAGACGATCTCGTAGGTGGCCAGGATCAGCGGGTACTCGCCGGCCGCGGTGGAGCCGTAGACCGAGTCGAGGTCCAGCTTCAGGTCGTTGCCCTGGCCGGAGACCTTCGCCGCCTCGATCGCCTTGCCGACGGTCTGGTCGTTCAGCTCGACCGGCCCGGACCCATTGTCGATCTTGGCCATGCTCAGCTTGTTGTCCTGGGCGTAGGACAGCTCGACGTAGCTGATCGCGCCCTCGGTCGAGGCCACGGCCTGCGCGACACCGGACGACTTCTGCGCACCGGAGCCGACGCCGCCGGCGAACGTCTTGCCGTCGCCCTTGGTCCAGGCACCCTTCGAGGAGGCCTGCAGGTACTGCTGGAAGTTGTCGGTGGTGCCCGACTCGTCCGAGCGGAAGACCACCTTGATCGGGGTGGCCGGCAGCGCCACACCCTGGTTCAGAGCGGCGATCGCCGGGTCGTTCCAGGTCGTGATCTGGCCGCTGAAGATCTTGGCGGTGGTCGGGCCGTCGAGCGTCAGGTCGGTGACACCGTTGAGCTTGTAGGAGATCGCCACCGGGCCGAACACCATCGGCAGGTTCCACGCCGGGTTGCCATTGCAACGCTTCGCGGCGGCGGCGATCTCGCTGTCCTTCAGCGCGGAGTCGGACCCGCCGAAGTCGACCAGGCCGGCGGTGAACTGCTTGACGCCCGCACCCGAGCCGGTCGGGTTGTAGGCGACGTTGGCTCCCGGGCACTTCTGTTGGTAGGCCTGGGTGAACACGTCCATCGCGTTCTTCTGCGCGGACGATCCCTCAGCCGTGAGGTTCGGTTTGCCGGAGCAGTCGACCGGCGGGCCGGGTGCCGCGGCGCCAGCGGCTGCGGCGCCGGGGTTCGGGTCGCTACCGCAGGCCGAGAGCACGAGCGCGGCCGCGGCCAGGACCGCGGCCAGAGCAGCGCCGGGACGCTGGGATTTCACGAAGATCCTCCGTGGAGTGCTGACGTACGGCTCGGGGCGGCCGCTCGAGCGCAAAGCTAGGCAAGCGGGATGGACACACCCCGCCCGCACGATGAACGCAGCATGAACACGTCACCGGGCGTTGCCTGAGCAGCGCGAACACCCAGGTGAGCGACGCGATCGGGGCCGAGATCACACGTCTTTGCGCCGAGGTCGGTCACGCTCCGCTTCCGCGAGCGTCAGCGGGCGTAGTTCACATCCGCCGCGTGCACGGTGAACCCCAGCCGCTCGTAGACCCGGACCGCCGGGACGTTGCCCGCCTCGACGTAGAGCAGCACCGTGTCCAGGCCGCGGTCGCGCAGGTGGTGCAGGCCGGCCAGGGTCAGCACGCGGCCCAGACCACGACCGTGCGCCGCCGGGTCCACCCCGAGCACGTAGACCTCGCCGAGTGCGGGCTCCTCGGCCGTCGCCGGGTGCACCTTCGTCCAGTGGTAGCCGAGCAGCCGGCCGGACCCGTCCAGCGCGAGCAGGAAACCGGCCGGGTCGAACCACTCCTCGGCGGCACGCTCCTCGAGCTCGCGACGGCTCCAGCCGCCCTGCTCCGGGTGCCAGTCGAACGCGGCGTTGTTGACCCGCAGGAACTCCTCGTCGTCCCGGCCGGGGACGAACGAGCGCAGGGTGACGCCGTCCGGCAGGTGCACCTCCGGCAGCGGTTCGGTGCCGATGCTCGTTCCGCCTGCGCTTCTCTCGGTACCGCGCAACGGACGGCGCATCTGCCAGAGCACGCGGTCGCGGCGGTAGCCGCGGCGCTCGGCGAGCCGGGCGGCGGCCGGGAGGTCGCCGTGCGCCCAGATCCGCGGTGGGCGGGCCTCTCCCCCGGAACCGCTCCCGGCACCCGGGACCAGGCCCTCGAGCGTCTCGACGAGCGCGGTGCCGACGCCGCGACCGCGGTGCTCGGGATGGACGGCGAGCTCGGCGTAGCCGTCGTCGAGCTGGGCGTAGCCGGCGACCCCGCCGTCCGGGCCGCCGGCCACGACGTGGCTCAGACCGTCCCGGGCACCGGAGCCGCGCAGGTTGAGCAGGAACTGCTCGGACAACGGCTCGGCGCCGTCGCCGGCGGTCGCGACCGCGAGCAGCTCGGTGACGGCACGGACCGTGTCCCGGTCCAGCTCGGACAGCACGCGCGGATCCACATCCGAGACCCTAGCGCCGGACGGGCCGGGACCGGCCCCGGCCGGGTGATGATCCCTGTCCGGCGGCCGGGCTCAGCGCGGGCCGGGCAGCCGCACGGCCTCGCCGTTGCGGCCACTATCGCCGTTGCGGCCACTATCGCCGTTGCGGCCCACATCGCCGTTGCGGGCGGGCTCGTCGGGACGGGGCTCGTCGGCACCGGCGGGCTCGGACTCCGGGTCGGGCGGTGCGGGGAGGCCGTTGCGGGCGGGGCGGACGAACTTGTACCCGACGTTGCGGACGGTCCCGATCATCTGCTCGTACTCGCCGCCGAGCTTGGCGCGAAGGCGACGCACGTGCACGTCCACCGTCCGGGTGCCGCCGAAGAAGTCGTAGCCCCAGACCTCCTGCAGCAGCTGTGCCCGGGTGAACACCCGTCCCGCGTGCTGCGCGAGGTACTTGAGCAGCTCGAACTCCTTGTAGGTGAGCTCGAGCAGGCGCCCCCGCAGCCGCGCGGAGTACGTCGCCTCGTCGATCACCAGTTCGCCGAGTACCAGCGCGCCGCCGGCCGAGTTCGCCTCGTTGCCGGGACGCGAACGCAGCAGCCGGAGCCTGGCGTCGACCTCGGCGGGTCCGGTGCCGGGCAGGAGGATCTCGTCCACCACCCACTCGCCGGAGACGGCGATCAGGCCGCCCTCGTTGAGTACGGCCACCACCGGGACGTCCGTGCCGGTGCTGCCGAGCAGCCGGCACAGGCTGCGCGCGGCGACCAGGTCGGTACGGGCGTCGACCAGGACGGCGTCGTGCGGCCCGGCGTCCAGCAGTGCGGCGACCTCGGGGGCCGCGGTCCGTACGCCGTGCGGGAGCAACGCCAACGCCGGGAGCACCGTGGTGGCGGTCGGAGCAGTCGTCAGCAGGAGCAGTTCCATGACTGCCTCCTCTCAGTGAGCAGACGATACCGCGTCGTCCCTGCCGGATCGGACACTTCGCGGCTCACGTCACGTGACGCGGGTGAATCGATACACAGGTCCCCGCCTGCGGAGTCCCGGAGCGGGTTCTCTACCGTTCTTCCCTGGTTCCTGCCGGACGGGACCCGGTCAATGCTGGAGGTCGCGTGAGGCGCCTGATCATCGCCGTCGTCGTGCTGGTCGGTGTGCTCGTGGCCGCGGACTTCGCCGCCGCCGCGGCCGCCGAGTCCGCGGTGTCCCGTCAGATGCGTGAACGGCTCGCGCTGCCGGAGGATCCGTCGGTCCGGATCAACGGTTTCTCCTTCCTCGCGCAGGCCGCGACGGGTGACTACCGGTCGGTGGACGTCTCGATGGAGCGCCTGCAGGTCGGCCCACTGCGCGACGTCGAGCTCAAGGCGAAGCTGCGCGACGTGCGGGCCCCGCTGGGCGACCTGCTCTCCGGCACGCCACGGTTCCGGATCACCGTTGCCGAGGGGATCATCTCGGTCGGCGCGAGCGACGTGCTCCGCACGCTGCCGGGTGTCACCAAGCTCGTGATCTCCGACGTGGACGCCAACGCCATCGCCGACATCGTCGAGGAGGGTGGCGACCCGACGCTGCGCGGTCTCGACCCGCGCAACGCCGCCCTGCTCGTCGCCACCACCACGGTGGCCGGCGAGGAGCGGGAGATCAACGTGCTGGTCGCGCTGCAGATCACCGGCGATGGACAGATCCGGATCACCCCGCGCGACGTCCGCCCGGCCGACACCGGCGCCGACGAGCTGCCCGACTCGGTGCGCGCCGCCCTGAGCAAGACGTTCACCGTCGCGTTGGACCCCGGTGCGCTGCCGTTCCGGGTGACCCCCACCGCGTTGCGGACCAACGAGGGCACACTGGAGATCTCCGGCCAGGTGCGCGACCTGGTGATCGGCGAGGGCGAGCGGGCCTCGTCCGCCCAGGGCTGAGGGCCGTACCCCACCACGGTGGCCTTCGACGCCGACGGCGCCGAGCTGGCCCGGGTCTCCGGTGTCCCGCGCGTCGACGAGCTGCTGGCCGCGGTGAACCGAGCGCCGGGAGCGGACCGGCGGTGACACGCGTCGCGTCCGTGCCCGGGTCGTGTGAGGGCAGTGCCATGAGCGGCGTGTTTCGGCTACCCTCGCGTCTGTGAACTGGCCGCTGACCCGACGCCGCACAGTCGATCTGTGTCGTCTCGCCGGCTGCCTGTGTCGGGCCTCCTGACCCCGTCCCCTCCGCGGCGCCCCGCGCCGCATGCAGACGCGATCACCCAGGAGTTCGCCCATGTCCACAACGGACACCGGATCACTACGCGCGGAGCCACGGCTCGACCCGCGCGGGGCCCGGTTCAGCGCCGCCGTCACCACGGTGGTGCTGGCGCTCGTACTGCTCAGCGGCAACGGGTGGCTCGCCCTCGCCCAGGCCGTCGTCTTCGCCGTCGGCTCGATCGCCGGGATGGCGTTCGCGCCCTACGGCGTCGTGTTCCGCAAGGTCCTCGCGCCCCGGCTGGCCCCGCCGGCCGAGCGGGAGGACGCCGCGCCGGTCCGCTTCTCGCAGACCGTCGGGCTCGTGTTCACCGCCGTCGCCGCGATCGGCTACCTGACCGGGTTGAGCACGCTCGGGCTCGTCGCGACCGCACTCGCGCTCGCGGCGGCCTTCCTCAACGCGGCCTTCGGCTTCTGCCTGGGCTGCGAGATGTACGGGCTGCTGGCCCGGGTACGCAGCACGCGCACCGCCGGCGCCTGACCCGCACCATCCACGACCCTCACCGACAACGACACGACACACCGGATTGGGAGCAACCACATGAGCCGCGAGGACGTCCTGGTCACCGCCGACTGGGCGGAACAGAACCTGGACACCGATGGTGTCGTGTTCCTCGAGGTCGACGAGGACACCACCGCCTACGACGGCGGACACCTGCCCGGTGCCGTCAAGGTCAACTGGACCGACGAGCTGCAGGACCCGGTCCGCCGCGACATCGTCACCAAGGAGCAGTTCGAGGCGCTGCTCTCGGCCAAGGGCGTCGGCAACGACGACAAGGTCGTGCTCTACGGCGGCAACAACAACTGGTTCGCCGCCTACGCCTACTGGGAGTTCAAGCTCTACGGCCACCAGAACGTCGTGCTGCTCGACGGTGGGCGCAAGAAGTGGGAGCTCGACGGCCGCACCCTGACGACCGACGTCAAGGACCGCGCCAAGACCTCCTTCACCGCCGCCAAGGACGCCGACACCTCGATCCGCGCGTTCCGCGACGAGGTCGTCGAGGCGATCAACGGCAAGAACCTGGTCGACGTGCGCTCGCCCGACGAGTTCTCCGGCAAGATCCTCGCGCCGGCGCACCTTCCGCAGGAGCAGTCGCAGCGTCCGGGCCACATCCCGAGCGCGATCAACATCCCGTGGAGCAAGGCGGCCAACGAGGACGGCACGTTCAAGTCGAACGAGGACCTGGAGAAGCTCTACGGCGAGGCCGGATACGACGGCTCGAAGGCCACCATCGCCTACTGCCGCATCGGTGAGCGTTCGTCGCACACCTGGGTGGTGCTGCGCGAGCTGCTCGGGCACTCGGACGTGAAGAACTACGACGGAAGCTGGACCGAGTACGGCTCGCTGATCGGCGTACCGATCGAGCTGGGAAGCGGGAACTGAGTATGTGCGGAGCACCCGACCAGGCCGTGGCGTTGCCGCCCGGCACCGACCTGAGCAAGGAGACCGTGCTGGCCGGGCGCGTCGTCATCGGCGGTGAGCCGGTGGGCGGGGCGTTCGTCCGGCTGCTCGACGGTACCGGCGAGTTCACCGCGGAGGTCGTCTCGTCGGCCTCCGGTGACTTCCGGTTCTTCGCCGCGCCCGGCACCTGGACCGTCCGGGCACTGTCCCGGGCGGGCAACGGCCAGTCCGAGCTGACCGCGGACGGCCCCGGCCTGCACCAGGTTGAGGTCGAGGTGGCGGCCGCCTGAGGCGCACCACCGCAACGTCGAGACGCCGTCCCAGATCCATCCGGGGCGGCGTCTCGCCGTGCTGACCCGGCGCGGCGTCATCGGCGGTCGCCGGCCCCAACCAGCGCATCATCTGCCGATCGCTTTCGCTGCCGCACGCGAGGCTGTGTCCTCGCACGTGACATTCCGCGTGCGAGGACACGGTTCCCGGTGCGACCAGCGGTCAGAAGCAATCGGCCCCGAAGCCCATCGGCCCGACGGAGCCGCGGCCTCGGCCTACCCGGCCAGCCGCTCCACCGCGGCGGCGACCTCGAGCAGGAACCGGTCACCGCCGTGCCGGGTGACGATCTGGATCCCCACCGGCAGCCCGTCCGGCGTCGTGCCGAACGGCACCGAGATCGCCGGGCAGCCGGTGACGGTGATCAGGTACGCCGATTGCATCCAGTCCAGGTACGACTCCATCGGCCGTCCGTCGATCGTCGTCGGGAACTCCTGGTCGGCCGGGAACGGCGGCACCTGCGACACCGGCAGCACGAGCACGTCGTGGTCGGCGAAGAACTCCCGCATCCGGTGGGCCAGCGCGGTCCGCCGCTGGTGGGCGAGCGCGACGTCGGCGCCGGTCAGGGTCTCGCCGGCCCGGATGTTCGCGGCGAGCGAGGCCTTGAACTCCGCAGGGTGCTCGCCCAGCAGCGCGCCGAATCGGGCCTGGAAGTGCCAGGCGCGCAGGGTCCGGAAGCACTCGTCGGCTCCGGTCAGGTCGGGGACGGCGCCGTCGACCGAGGCCCCGGCCCCGGACAGCGCGGTCCCGGCGGCCTCGACGACCGCGGCCACGTCGGCGTCGACCGCGAACGCGCCGCCCAGGTCGGGCGAGAGCGCCACCCGCAGCCCGGCGAGCGGCGCCGGCTCAAGCGGCGGCCCGAACGTCGCACCCGGGTCACCCAACGCGTGCGGCGCTCGCGGGTCCGGCCCGGCCAGCACCGACAGCAGCAGCGCCAGGTCGCCGACCGTGCGGGCCATCGGGCCACCGACGTTCGTCGTCTCCCACATGTTGGCCTGCGGCCACTCCGGCACCCGGCCCCAGGACGGCCGCAGCCCGACCACCCCGCAGAACGAGGCCGGGTTGCGCAGCGAACCGCCCATGTCCGAGCCCTCGGCCAGGGGCACCATCCCGGCCGCCAGCGCACAGGCGGCGCCGCCCGAAGAACCCCCCGCCGACCGGGACGGGTCGTGCGGGTTGAGCGTGGTGCCGAAGACCCGGTTGAACGTGTGCGAACCGGCCGCGAACTCCGGCACGTTGGTCTTGCCGATCGGCACCACCCCGGCCCGCCGGATCCGCTCGACGATCAGGTCGTCGGCGGCGGACACGTACTCGGCGAACAGCGGCGAACCGTAGGTGGTGCGCCAGCCGGCGGCGGCGTGGATGTCCTTGAACGCGAACGGCAACCCGTGCAGCGGACCGACCTCGGCACCGGACACCAGAACCTCGTCGGCGGCAGCCGCCCCGGCCCGGGCCCGGGCCGGATCGAGCGAGACGATCGCGTTGAGCTCCGGGTTCCGCCCGGCGATCCGCTCCAGGTGCAGGTCGAGCAGCTCGCGCGCGGAGATCTCCTTCGCCCGCAGGGCCGCCGCCTGCGCACGGGCGGTGGAGTCGGCCGACAGGCCGGACTCGCCCGCGGCGGTCACCGGCGACGCCCGATCACGGCGCCGACCAGCACGCCCGGCAACGGCAGGTGCGCCACGACGTCCGTTCCGCTGATCTTCATGAGATCTCTCCCCGGGTTTCTCGCAGGCTGAGCAGGTCGGACGGCAAGGTCGGCATCGCGGTGCTCGGGGATGCCTTC
>JAKDNL010000009.1 GCA_030451825.1 Pseudonocardia sp.
CCGCTACCGCTACCGCTACCGCTACCGCTACCGCTACCGCTACCGCTACCGCTACCCGACGCGATGATCCCTCGCTACGGCGCGGGCACGCTGTCCGACGTGCTTCCGGCCCTGCTGACCTCGCTGGGCGCCGGTGTCGGGCCGGACGCGGGAGTGTTTGATCTCCCCCCGTCGCGGGCGGCGGGTCTGCTGCTGATCGACGGGCTCGGACACGAGCTGCTGACCGCGCACGCCGCGGACGCGCCGGTGTTGGCCGCGATGGCCGACGCCGGGCCGTTGACGGTGGGGTTCCCGTCCAGCACGCCGATCAGCCTGACGTCGCTGGGTACCGGGCTGCCGCCGGGGGCGCACGGCACGCTCGGCCTGCGGTTCCGCGTCGAGGACACCCTGCTCGACGCGCTGACCTGGTCCGACGCCGGCACCGACCTGCGCGAGCGGCTGGTGCCCGAGCAGGTACAGCCGTCACCGACGCTGTTCGAGCGCGCCGCGGCCGCCGGTGTGGAGGTCTCGGTCGTCTCCGGGCGGGAGTTCCGGACGTCCGGGCTGACCCGGTCCGGGCTGCGCGGCGGGCGCTACCGGGGCGTGCACGCCCTGGGCGATCTGGCAACCAAGTTCCTGGACGGGCTGACCGGCCCGGGTCCTCGGCTGGCCTACGGCTACCACTCGGAGCTGGACCTGCTCGGCCACGTGCACGGGCCGGGCTCGGCGCCGTGGCGCTGGCAGCTGCGCCTGCTCGACCACCTCGTCGAGATGCTGATCGAGCAGCTGCCGGCCGGTGCGCTACTGGCCGTCACCGGTGACCACGGGATGGTCGGGCTGACCCGCGTCTACGACGCCGACGACGGCGACGCGGTGCTCCGTTCCGGCGTCGCGCTGCTCGGTGGCGACCCCCGTGCCCGGCAGATCTATGCACTTCCGGGTGCCGCCGACGACGTGCTCGCGACCTGGCGGGAGACCCTCGGCGACGACGCCTGGGTGCTCACCGGCCAGGAGGCGGTGGATCGGGACTGGTTCGGGCCGGTCGGGGCCGGCATGCGGGACCGGGTCGGTGACGTGGTCGCGGCGATGCGTGGCACCGCGGGTGTCGTGCGGTCGGAGGCGGAGCCGATGCTGGCGGGCCTGCCCGGCCAGCACGGGTCGCTCAGCACGGCGGAACAGCTGGTCCCGCTGCTCGTGGCGCCGCCGCGCTGAGATTGGCCCACTTCGTCCTGACGACCGGCCGTGAGATGACGCTGGTGGCGCTCCGGCCAGCCTCTACGAGCCATCAGCATCATCTCACCCGGGCAACCGGGCTCGGTCCGCCTCAGGATCAGCGCAACCGGCCGGTGTCGACGTCGGGCTCCCAGCAGCGCAGGGCGTCGGAGGTTGCGGCGACCATCCCGTCGAGCAGCCGGCGCCCCTCCTGCGCGGACGCGCCGGACGGGTCGCCGAGCACGCCGTTGGGGCTGACCGCGGCCACGCCGCCGGTGCGCATCGGTTCCAGCAGGTCGCGCAGCGGCCCGGTCGCGCCGGGCGCGGCGGCATCGGTGCGCACGAGCTGCGGGGCCAGGGCCAGCATCAGCGACGTCTCCACCCGCCCGGCGTGCGCGTCCAGCGGGATGCCGTCCGCATCGGCGCGCGCGGGGACGCACGGGATCCAGCCGGCGTCGCGGCCCTCGTGGCGCAGGAGCGTCACGGCCTCGATCAGCGTCGCGACGTTGCCGCCGTGCCCGTTGACCAGCACCAGCCGCGATGCCCAGCGACAGGCCGAGCGGCCGTACTCGACGAGCACCGCGCGCAGCGCCTCGTGCCCCAGCGAGACCGTGCCGGGGAAGCCCTCGTGCTCACCGGCGGCGCCGTAGGACAGGGCGGGTGCGAGCACCAGCGACCGGTCACCGTCGTGCACACCGGTCGCGACGGCGGTCGCGACCCGCACGTCGGTGTCGAGCGGCAGGTGCGGCCCGTGCTGCTCCACCGACCCGACCGGGACGACGAGCGTTCGCGCCGGCGCGGAACCGGAGTCGGGATCGAGGTCGGTCCAGGTCAGGTCGCCGAGGAGCACGTCCCCACCCTGCCTGCCCGGGCGTCGATCTCCACGGCGACGCGCTCGCCTTCGCGCACCGCGGCGTCGATCCGGCGGGGTGCGAGGCAGTCGCCGATCCGGTACAGCGGGAGGTCCCGCGCGGTTGTCCACAGGTGATCACAGGGTGCTGTGGACAACGCCGTGACGACGGCCTCGACCTGCCGGTGCTCGGTGACGCCGGTGGGATGGTGCAGCAACGCGACGTCCAGCGCGCCCGGTTCCCCGGTGGCTCCAGCGACTCCGGCTCCGGTGACTCCGGTGACGACGCGGTCGGTGCCGGCCACGATCCCGGCCGCGTGCGCGCGGCGGCGGAAGTTCTCCCGGTCGAGGGTGAGCCCGAGGTCCTGCCCGACGACCATCGCCGGGGTCACGATCTCGACCGTGGCACCGCGGGCGGCGAGCAGCTCGGCGACGGAGGTGCCCTGGTGGAAGCCCGTCTCGTCGACGACGAGTACCCGTCCGGACGGGTCCGCGACACCGGACAGGACGTCGTGCGCGGACACCACGCCGGGCACCGTCCACGGCGGCGGCTCGGGCGCCGACCCGGTGGCCAGCACGACCGCGTCCGCGCCGAACCCGCGCAGCCGTCCGGCGTCCGCGGCGACACCCCCGCGGCCGTCCCCACCGGACCGCCGGCACTCCTCGAGCAGGTCCCGCACGACGTGCCCGAGCTCGGCGCGTCCGGGAGCGGTGGCCGCGAGCGCGACCTGCCCGCCGGTCTGCGGCGCCCGCTCCAGCAGCGTCACCCGCTGCCCGCGCCGGGCCGCGGCCGCCGCGGCACTCAGCCCGGCCGGTCCGCCGCCGACCACGACCACGACCAGCCCGCGGCGGATCGGGTCCGGCAGCGGCACGGCCTCGTGCCCGGCCCGCGGGTTGACCACGCAGCCCAGCCACCGGTTCAGCCCGACCCGCCCGACGCACTCCTGGTTGCAGCCGACGCAGGTGCGCACCGGGTGCCCGTCCGCGGCCTTGGCGGCGAACTCCGGATCCGCGATCTGCCCGCGCGCCACCCCGACCAGGTCGCACTCACCCGCGACGAGCGTGGCCTCGGCCTGGGCGGGTTCGGTGAAGCGGCCGACACCGATCACCGGCAGCGACACGGCGCGGCGGATCGCGGACGGGATGAACGAGGCGTAGCCGGCGGGTGTGTGCATCGAGGCCTCGATCAGGTACAACGACGCGGTGGCCACCCCGATCGAGGTGTTCACGTGGTCGACGGCGCCGGTGGCCTCGAGCAGCCGGGCCAGCGCGACGCCCTCGTCCAGGCCGATGCCGCCCTCGATCCGCTCCTGGGCGCCGATCCGGACGCCGAGCACCCGCTCCGGGCCGAGCACCGCGCGCACGGCCGCGACGACGTCGAGCACGATCCGGGCCCGGTTCGCCAGGCTGCCGCCATAGCCGTCGGTGCGCCGGTTCGTGGCCGGGGACAGGAACATCCGCAACAGCGACGCGTGCGAGCACTGCAGCTCGACGCCGTCGAACCCGCCCTCGACGCAGTGCCCGGCGGTGCGCGCGTAGGCCGCCACCACCTCGTCGATCGCGGCGACGGTCATGGCCTGTGCGACCTCGCGGAACATCGGGTCGGGCAGCGCGGAGGGGGCGGGCACCGGTTCGCGGGAGTACATCCCGCAGGCCTGCCCGCCGTTGTGGTTGAGCTGGGCGAGGACCGGGACACCGTGCGCGTGCACCGCGCCGGTGATCGCCCGGTAGCCGGGCAGCACGGCCCGGTCGTGCCCGCGGATCACCTTCTCGTAGGGGCGGTCGTGCGGATGCACCGAGTGCTCCTCGGTGATCACCAGCCCGGCGCCGCCGGCCGCGCGGGCGGCGTAGTAGGCGGCGTGCTGGGCGGTGGGCAGGCCGTCGATCGCGTAGCCGGTGAGGTGCGCGGTGAACACGACCCGGTTGCGCAGCGTCAACGGGCCCAGTCGCAGCGGGGTGTGCAGCAGGCCGGTCACCGCGGTGCCCCGCCGGGGACCGTCGCGGGGCGTGCGGCGCCGATCGCCATCGCCGCCCGGCGCCCCTCGCGCACGGCCTCGGCGACGGTGCGGGGCGCGACGCAGTCACCAGCGCGCAACCGGTACCGGCCGGCCGGCCGCGGTGTTTCCCCGGGAAGGGTCGTCTCGGGGAGGGTCTCCCCGGAAAGGGCCTCCTCGGGGAGGCGCGCCGAGCAGTCGACCACCAGGTCGCAGGGCACCTCGCGGGTCGCTCCGGTGTGGACGTCGGCGAGCAGCGCGCGGCCGTCGGTCACGGTGCCCAGGGTGCAGAACAGCGCGCGGGTGACGCCGGCGCGTTCGAGCCTCGTGTTGGCGCCGGCGAGGTCGCCGGTGCGCCCGAGCTGGTCGCCGGCCACCGCGTCCGGGGTGACGAGTGTGCACCCGACACCGGCCGCGGCGAGCTGCTCGGCGATCCCGGCCCCGGTCCAGTCACCGACCGGGTCGAGCACGACGACCGCGGCCGGGCCGGCCCCGACAGACCTCGCACCGACCGACCCGGCGGCCACCGGGGCCGTCAGGGGAGCGGCCGCCGGGGCGGTTGCGGCCGGCCCGGCGGCCGGGCGGACGGAGGCGATCCGCTCCGCCACGGCGGCCGACGTCGACCCGGTCCGGAGCACGGTCCGTTCGAACTCGGCGGCCGCGATCACCGGGATGTCGAGTGCCGGTGGCGTCGGAGGCCGGGAGCCGGTGGCCAGCAACACCACCGCGCCGGTCCGCTCGGCGGCGTCCAGGTCCTCCGCCGTCACCTCGACGCCGGTGCGTACCTGCACCCCCAGCCGCCCCAACTCACGCTCCCACCAGGGCAGGAGCACCCCGATCCGCTCCCGCCCGTGCACCGCGGCGGCGAAGCGCAGGGCCCCACCGAGCACGCGCTCGCGCTCGTGCAGGCGGGCCCGGTGCCCGCGCAGGGCCAGCGTCCGTGCGGCCTCCAACCCGGCCGGCCCGCCCCCGACGACCAGGACCTCACGCGGCACCGGGTCCCGGCCCTCGACCGGGGGGTCGGTCGTCTCGTGCCCGGAGCGCGGCTCGGCCTCGTCGCCGACGATCGGGTTGCGCGGGTCGCGCGCGAGGCTGCGCTGGTTGGACAGCGTGCAGGGCCGTATCCGTTCCGGCGTGCCGGCGCGGATCAGCCGGACGAGATCCGGGTCGGAGATCAGTGCGCGGGTCATCTCGACCAGGTCCGCGGTGCCCTCGGACAGTGCGGCGTCCGCCGTGCCCGGGTCGACGACGCTGCCCTGCAGCACGAGCAGCGGCGGGCTCGCCACCGGCTGCGACCCCGGTCCGGGCCTCGAGCGCACCGCCGTCCGGACCGTCGCGCACGTCTCCCGGAGGAAACCCGGGGTCGTGTGCAGGTCCGGGCGGGTCGCCGACACCGAGAGCGCGCTCCCCCGCACCGGGACGAGGTAGTCCACGGCGTCGGCCACCGTCACCGCGAGGCGGGCGCCGGCCTCCGGCGTGATCCCCGCCCACGGCGCGAGCTCGTCGACGCAGAGCCGCAGCCCCAGCACCCGATCCGGACCGAGCGCGTCGCGGACCACGGCCAGTACCTCACGCAGCAACAGGCCACGCTCGGCGCCGTAGCCGTCGGTGCGGTGGTTGGTGAGGCCGGAACAGAACTGGCGCAGCAGCGAGTGCTGCCCGGCATTGATCTCCACCCCGTCCAGGCCGGCCGCGGCGGCGCCCGTCGCGGCAGCGGCGAACCCGTCGACCAGTGCGCCGATCTCGGGTTGCTCCATCACCATCGGCACCTCCCGGGTGACAACGTCGGGCACCCGCGAGGGCCCCCACAGCGGGAGCTGCGAGTACGCCGTCGAGCCCTGACCGCCGGCGTGCCCGAGACCGGCCAGCACCAGCGGGCCGTGCGGGCGGCAGGCCGCGGCGACGGCCGCCCAGCCGGGCCGGCAGTCCGCGGCCAGCGGCGCGCGTTCGTAGGGGTGGTCGGACGGGTGCACCGACGCGACCTCGGTGACGATCACGCCCGCACCACCCACGGCCCGTCGCGCGTAGTAGGCGACGTGGGAGTCGGAGATCTCCCTGCGGTACCCGAGGTTCGTCTCGTGCGGGCCGAACAGCACCCGCGACGCAGCGCGCCGGCCCCGGATCTCGACCGGCCCGGTCAGCCGACCGGATGCCAGGTCATGGTCGGGCACCCGCGCCGCCCCCCATGATCGACGGGTGTAGGCGGATCGGGGCCACCACTGGCCCCGATCCGCCCACAGAAAAAGATCACTGACGAGCTGGTCAGCTCCCGGCGACCGGAACCGCGACCGGCGCGGCGGCGTCGACCGGCATACCGGCCAGCGGGCTCTCGTCGCAGGCCCGGTCGGGACGCCGCGGCGGCGGGGCCAGGCTCAGCATCGTCGGCGCTGTGCTCCTGCCCGCCCGCCCGGCGCGGGAGTTGCGCGGCTCCGAACGGGAGTGGTCCACGTCCGACTTCGGGATCACGGTCTCGCCGTTCCGGTCGGCCAGCATCTGCTCGCCGAAGCCGCGCACGCACTCGGGGTCCGGGCCGTCGAGGGGCAGGCCGGTGAAGAACTTCGCCGCCATGCACCCGCCCTGGCAGGAGTCGTAGTGATCGCAGGACGCGCAGGCGCCGCCGGTCTGTGGCTGGCGCAGCTCGGTGAACAGCTCCGAGTTCTCCCAGACCTCCTGGAAACCGCCGGGCGAGCGGACGTTGCCGGCCAGGAAGTTCTCGTGGATCGCGAACGGGCAGGCGTAGACATCGCCGACCGGGTCGATCAGGCAGACCACGCGCCCGGCGCCGCACAGGTTCAGCCCCGGCAGGGCCTCGCCGAACGCCGAGAGGTGGAAGAACGAGTCGCCGGTCAGGACGTTGTCACCGCTCTTGACCAGCCAGTCGTAGAGCTGGCGCTGCTGCGGTGCGGTCGGGTGCAGCTCGTCCCAGACGTCCGCGCCGCGGCCGGACGGGCGCAGCCGGGTGATCCGCAGCTGCGCGTTGTACTTGTCCGCGATGGCCTTGAACTCGTCGAGCTGGTCGACGTTCTGGCGGGTCATCACGACCGAGATCTTGGGCTGGCCGAAGCCCGCCTCGGCCAGGTTCTCCAGCGCGCGGATGGACGTGTCGAACGATCCCGGGCCGCGCACGTGGTCGTTGACCTCGGCGGTGGCGCCGTCCATCGAGATCTGGATGTCGACGTAGTCGGTGCGGGCGAGCTGCGCGGACCGCTTCTTGTCCAGCTTGATGCCGTTGGTGGAGAACTTGACCCCGACGCCTGAGTCGATCGAGTAGTCGAGGAGCTCCCAGAAGTCCGGGCGCACGGTCGGCTCGCCGCCACCGATGTTGATGTAGAAGACCTGCATCCGCTGCAGCTCGTCGATGACGTGCTTGGCCTCGGCGGTGTCGAGCTCACGCGGGTCGCGGCGGCCGGACGAGGACAGGCAGTGCACGCACGCCAGGTTGCAGGCGTAGGTGAGTTCCCAGGTCAGACAGATGGGCGAGTTCAAGCCGTACTGGAAATGGTCGACGAGCTTCACGGGCACACTCCACTGTGGTGCGTCGAGCGGGAACGGGCGAGGGCGCTCAGCGCGCTTCGATGGTGCCGGACTCGGCGAGACCGGCGAGGGCCTTCAGGTAGGCGGGACGCTGGCCCTCGGCGACGCCGGCCGCGGCGACCGCGGCATGCACGTCGGGGTGGTTCTCGAGGCCCTTGACGACCTCGACGAGTTCGGGGGTCTTGAGGAACGAGAGCTTGCGGGTCACGAAGTCGTACACCAGCGCGCCGAAGGGCTCCGGGCGCAGCGCCACGTTGGGGCTGCACCGGTAGGCCGATCCGGGGTCGAACGCCGACCCCGGACCGGCCACCGTCTCGCTGGCGTCGAGCGGCTTAGTAGACACCGCACATGCCGTCGATGGAGACCTCCTCGACGAGGGTCTCCTCGACGAGCGGCTCCTGAGTGGTGGACTCGTTCTGCTCGGTCGGGGCCATCGGCGTACCTCCTGCGTGACGGAACGGGCAACGTTTCGGACGTTATTGGCACTCGGTGCCGAAAGCAAGGATCGCCCGGCCCGCCCGTCCGATCAGGCAGGGGCGCATGCTGGCCTCCGTGGAGGACGTCCTGCTGCACCTGTGCACCCCCGCCGACTGGCGCGCCGCCCTGACCTCGGGATCGGTCGCGCCGCCGTCACTGGAGGAGGTGGGCTTCGTGCACCTGTCGACCGCCGAACAGGTGGCGCTACCCGCCGAGCGCCTGTTCCACGGACGGCGCGACATGGTGCTGCTCGTCGTCGACCGGGCCACGCTGGACCGGGCCGGGATCGACCTCCGGTGGGAGCCGGGCGTGCCCGGGGACCCGGAGTCGATGCGGTTCCCGCACGCCTACGGCGCGGTGCCGGCGTCCGCGGTGCTGGCCGTACTCCCCTACCGTCCGGACGGCGAGGGCCGGTTCGCCGCGCCCTCGGTGCCGGAGCCGGACGCCCGGAACCGGGCCGCGCTGTCCGAGCCGTCGCTGCTGCGCCGGGCCGCGACCGAGGAGATCCCGGTGACCGGCGGCGTCGCGGTGCGCACCGACGCCGTACCGGCCTCGCGGATGCACAACCAGCTGCTGCTGGAGGGGGCCGTGGACGCCGCGACGGTCGTCGCCGAGGCGGACCGGACGCTCGACGGGCTGGCGCACCGGGCCGCCGTCCTCTACGGCGAGGCGCTCGCCGGCGCGGCCGACGACCTGCGCGGGCGCGGCTGGACGGTCGACGAGCTGCGCCTGATGACCGCGCCGGCCGCGCGGGCCCCCGGAGAGAGCGCCCCAGGTGGGAGCGGCCCGGGAGGGACAGGCCCGTCCCGCGTCGAGGACGTCGACATCGAGGCGCTGCGCCCGCAGTGGGACGCGACCTGGCGGCGCACCGTCCCGGGCATGCCCGACGGCGAGATCGCCCAGCTCACCGACCGCTACCGGATCGAGGAGGCGGTGACCCGGGTACTCCCGCTGGCGGTGCGTGACGGCGCGACGGTGGTGGCGTCCTGCCTGCTCAAGATCGACGGGGCGACGGCGTGGCTGGACCTGCTGGAGACCGACCCGCGACACCGCGGACGAGGGCACGGCCGGGCGCTGGTCGAGGCGGCACGCGACCGGGCCGCCGCGGCCGGCTGCGACCTCGTCGCCCTGAGCACGGCGGCGCAGGGCTGGCCGCGCGAGTGGTACGCCCGGTGCGGGTTCGTCGAGGTCGGACGCTGCTGGGTCGCCGCGCGGTTCTGAGCGCGCCCTCCGACCGGGCAGGTGGATCCAGGCCGATCGACCCGGGAGGTGACGCCCATTAGTAGCTGTTGCGGATAACTTGCAATAGTCATGATTGGGCTCGTACTCGTCAGTGGCGATGCGCGGCTCCGCTGCGCTTCGCGCTCAGCACCCTCGAGGAGAGCCATGGCCATCGAGCTCAACCAGATCTGGGACTTCCCGATCAAGGAGTTCCACCCGTTCCCCCGCGCCCTGCTCGGCGTCGGCGCGCACGACATCCTGGGCGTGGAGGCCAAGAACCTCGGCTTCAAGCGGACGCTGCTGGTCACCACGGGCCTGCGCGGCTCCGGGATCATCGACGAGCTCAAGGGCAAGATCGAGTACCAGGGCGTCGAGGTCGTCGTCTACGACAAGGTGGAGTCCAACCCCAAGGACTACAACTGCATGGACGCCGCCGCGCTCTACCAGAGCGAGAAGTGCGACTCCATCATCTCGGTCGGCGGCGGGTCCTCGCACGACGCCGCCAAGGGCGCCCGCGTCGTGATCGCGCACGACGGCCGCAACATCAACGAGTTCGAGGGCTTCTCCAAGTCCACGAACCAGCAGAACCCGCCGCACATCGCGGTCTCCACCACGGCCGGCACCGGCTCGGAGACGTCCTGGGCCTACGTCATCACCAACACCAGCGACATGGCCAACCCGAAGAAGTGGGTCGGGTTCGACGACGCCGTCGTCTGCACCCTGGCACTCGACGACCCGCTGCTCTACTACAGCTGCCCGCAGCACTTCACCGCCTACTGCGGCTTCGACGTCCTGGCGCACGGCTCCGAGCCGTTCGTGTCCCGGATCGACTTCGACTCCTCGATGGGCAACGCGCTCTACTCGGTCGAGCTGGTGGGCAAGTACCTGCGCGAGGCGACGTTCGAGCCGCGCAACCTCAAGGCCCGCGAGAAGATGATGAGCGCGCAGTACATCGCGGCGCAGGCGTTCAACTCGGGCGGCCTGGGCATCATCCACTCCACATCGCACGCGGTGAGCGCGTTCTTCGACACCCACCACGGGCTCAACAACGCGATCGCGCTGCCCCGGGTGTGGGAGTACAACCTGCCGTCGCGCTATGAGAAGTACGCACAGATCGCCACCGCGCTCGGCGTCGACACGAAGAACATGACGACCGTGCAGGCCGCGGACGCGGCGGTCGAGGAGGCCATCCGGCTGTCCAAGGACCTCGGCATCCCGGACAACTTCGGGGGCCTCAAGCCGGACTCGTACGACAAGAACCGGATGAACACCGGCAAGTACGAGGGTGTGGGCACCGAGATCCCGTCCGACGACAAGACCGTCCGCAAGATCTCCGAGCACATGATGGGCGACTACTGCACGCCGGCGAACCCGCGCGAGTGCACCGTCGACTCGCTGGTGCCGCTGGTGAAGCACGCCTTCGCCGACGCGTACTAACAGGATTCCCACGTCACACCCCTCCCCGCGTGGCACTCGTGAGTCATGACGTGCGCAACTCGCTCGTCGTGACCCACGAGTGCCGCCGGGGCGGGCCGGTGTGGTCCGTCTGCGATGTGTGTACTGAGGAGACCGGTGTACGAGAGCGCCGAGAAGCTGACCGAAGCCCTGGCCGGCGAGAACTACGTCATCGACCACGACTTCGCCGTCGTGGTCCACCTGGCCACCCACCTGGAACGGCCGCTGCTGCTGGAGGGACCCGCCGGCGTCGGCAAGACCGAGCTGGCCAAGTCGCTGGCCCAGGCGTCGGGGCGACGGCTGATCCGCCTGCAGTGCTACGAGGGCCTCGACGACAGCCGCGCGCTCTACGAGTGGGACTACGGCAAGCAGCTGATGCACGTCCAGATGCTGCGCGACCGGATCGGCGAGCTGCTGTCCGGGACCACGACCATGGCGGAGGCGTCGGCGAAGCTGCAGGCAGAAGACACCGGCCTGTACTCCGAGCATTTCCTGTCCGTCCGTCCGCTGCTGGAGACCGTGCTCAGCGAGGACCCGGTGGTGCTGCTCGTCGACGAGGTGGACCGCACCGAGGAGTCGATGGAGGCGCTGCTGCTGGAGATCCTGGCCGAGCAACAGGTCACCGTGCCCGAGGTCGGCACGTTCAGCGCCCGCCGGGCGCCGTGGGTCGTGCTCACCTCGAACGACACCCGCGAGCTCTCGCCCGCCCTCAAGCGCCGCTGCCTGCACTTCCACGTGGACTTCCCGGACGTCGCGCGCGAGACCGAGATCGTCTCCCGGCGCGCGCCGGAGGTCGCGACCGACGTGGTCGGCGACGTGGTGGAGCTGGCCCGCAGGCTCCGCGACATGCCGCTGCGCAAGGCTCCCTCGATCTCCGAGGTGATCGACGCGGCGCGGGCGGCCGCCGTCCTGGACCAGGGCGCGGGCGAGCAGGTCCGCAAATACCTGCTCGCGGCGCTGCTCAAGTACAGCTCCGACATGGACATGGCGTTGCGCAGGCTGGACGGCCCCCCGGTGGAGGAGCCCGAGGTCGAGATCGCCGACGACAGCGGCTGGGTGAACCGCTCGAGCCGCCCGCTCAACACGACCAGCGCGGCGTTCCGGGGCCGCGGCGGCGGCTCTGCGTCCACATCGGCAGGTCGGGGCGGCCGGGGCACCGGGCGCCGATGACGGCCGGGCTGCTCGACGTGTCCGGGGCACCCGGTAGCCGGGTGCTCGCCGTGCTGTCCGCCGCGTTCGGGCGGGTCCTGCGCACCCAGGGGGTCTCCGCCTCCCCGGCCGAGGTGATCGAGGTCCGCCGGGTGCTCGCCGCGCTGGGCGCCGCCGACCTGGACACGCTGCGTCCCGGGCTGCGCGCGGTCACCGTCAAGTACGACCACGAGCGGGCCGGGTTCGAGCGCTCCTTCGACGCGTTCTTCGGGCTGATCGCCGAGGCGGTCGCGCGCGAGGCCGGGGACGAGCCCCGGTCGGGCATGCGCGAGCCCGGCGACGAGGGTCTTCCCACCGACCTGGAGCTGACCGAAGAGGACGACCCGCTCGGTCGCTTCGCGGACCACGACCCGCGGGCCGCCGAGGTCGGCGACATGATCGACTCCGAGGAGAGCGACGGGAACTTCAACCCGCATCGCGACGACGACGACCTGTCCATGGCCGGCTCGGACTCGGACCTGTCGGTGTCCTCCGGCGCGGACCAGGGCCGGCGCGGGATGAGCTACACCGTCGACCTGGAACGGGCCGGCAGCGCCGTGGCGAAGGAGCTGACCTCGGCGCAGAGCGCCCCGGTGGCCGACTCGATCGACTGGGACGACCCGGAGGCGATCATCGCCTGGCTGGCAGCCTACGACCCGTACTCGGTCTACGCCGACGGCCCGGAGGGCGACCTCTCGCAGCTCTCCGCGACGCAGCTCGGACGCCTGGTGGAGGCGATCTCGAACTTCGTCTCCGCGCTGGCCGACCGGGTCGCCGAGTCCGGCCCGTCCCGCCCCGGCCCGGACGACGACCGGGAGACGTTCGACCCGGCCGACATGCAACGCGCCTGCCACGAGCTGCTGCGCCGGATGCGCGGAGCACCGCGACGGGTGCCCCGCAGGCACTCACACGGGCCGCTCGACATCCGGCACACGGTCCGGCGCAGCATGGCATCGGACGGCGTCCCGTTCCACCTGGTCATGCGCAGGTCGGTGCCCGACCGGGTCCGGCTGCTGGTCGTCGCGGACGTGTCGCTGTCGGTCCGGGCGGTGACCGCGTTCGTGCTGGCGCTGGCCCAGACCCTGCACAGGCAGGCCTACCGCTGCCAGGTTCTGGCCTATGTGGACACTCCGGTGGACGTGACGCAGACGCTGATGCGCGCGAGCGGGGATCAGGCACTGGCCGCCGTGCTCGCCGCCCCCGGCCTGGACCTGGACGCGACAAGCGACTACGGCCGCGTGATGACCGAGCTCAACAGCGAGTTCGCCGGGTTCGTGGACAAGCGGACCGCGGTGCTGTTCGTCGGCGACGGGCGGTGCAACGGCCTGCCCTCGGGCGACGAGGAGCTGCGCCGGCTGCGGCGTCGCGCGCACCGGGTCGGATGGATCACCCCGGAGCCGCGTCGCTACTGGGACCAGGCCTCCTGCGCGATGGAGGTCTACGACGACATCGTCGACCAGGTCGTCATCGCCCGCGACGCCGCGGAGCTGCTCGATCGGGCCGGCGAGCTGGGGCACGCCCTGTCCTGATCTATTGCCCATTAATGGCAGTAGCGGATATGCTGCGAGAGCCCGGTCGTCGACCGGCGGTCCCGGACTGCTCCCTGTACGACCAGACGGTTTCCGCCCCGCCCTCTTGACGGTCTTGCGCCGAGCCCCTGTGCGCGCGGTCACGGCACCCCTACCGTCCGGGGCTGACCCACCCGCCGGCACCAGAGAGGGCTGCAATGCAGGTTGACGAACTGTTGAAGCCGTTCCCCATCAAGGAGTTCCACCCGTTCCCCCGGGCGCTGATGGGGCCCGGCGCACACGAGATGATCGGCCCGGAGGCCCTGAACCTGGGCTTCAAGAAGACGCTGGTGATGACGTCGGGCCTGCGCGGCACCGACGTCGTGCACAAGATCGTCGAGTCGATGAAGTACCACGGCCTCGAGGTCGTCCTCTACGACAAGGTCGAGTCGAACCCCAAGGACTACAACGTCATGGACGCTGTGGGCCTCTACCAGCAGAACAAGTGCGACTCGTTCGTCTCCATCGGCGGCGGCTCCTCGCACGACGCCTGCAAGGGCGCGCGGATCTCGGTCGCCCACGACGGCCGCAACGTCAACGAGTTCGAGGGCTTCAACAAGTCCGAGAACCCGGCGAACCCGCCGCACATCGCGGTCTCCACCACGGCCGGTACCGGCTCGGAGACCTCGTGGGCCTACGTCATCACCGACACCACGACCGACCCGGACAACCCGCACAAGTACGTCGCGTTCGACGACGCGTCGGTGACCAGCCTGGCGATCGACGACCCGGTGCTCTACTTCGACTGCCCGGTCGACTTCACCGCGCAGTGCGGCTTCGACGTGCTCGCGCACGCGTCCGAGCCCTACACCTCGCGGCTGAACTTCCAGCCGTCGCTGGGCAACGCGCTGCACGCCATCAAGCTGACCTCGGAGCACCTGCGCGCGGCGGTGTGGAACGGCCAGGACCTGGCCGGTCGCGAGGGCATGATGTACGCGCAGTACATCGCCGCACAGGCGTTCAACTCCGGCGGGCTGGGCATCGTCCACTCGATCTCGCACGCCGTATCGGCGTTCTACGACCTGCACCACGGCCTGAACAACGCCATCGCGCTGCCGCGCGTGTGGGCGTTCAACATGCCGGTCTGTTACGGGCGCTTCGCCGACATCGCCGAGGCGATGGGCATCGACACCCACGGCATGACCAAGCCGCAGGCCGCCGACGCCGCGCTCGCCGCGTCCATCCGGTTGCTGCGCGATGTGGGCATCCCGGAGAAGTTCGCCGACGTCACCAAGGACTCGTACTCGAAGAACCGGCTGGGCCAGGGCCCGACCAAGTACTACGAGAACGTGACCCGGGTGGTCGGTGACGCGGCCGACATCGACCGGGTCACGAACCACGTCCTCGGCGACGCCTGCACCCCGGGCAACCCGAAGGAGTGCACGTTCGAGACGGTCCGCCCGGTCGTCGAGCACTCGTTCAACGGTGACCTGGACGAGCTCATCCCCTGATCGACCCCCGCGGGCACTGCCCGCGGATGAGCGGTTCCGTCATCAGACGCGCCCCAGCGGGCTCACCCGGCCTCCGCGAGTGATACTGGAGGTCGGGTGGGCCCGCTGGTCGCGTGCCGCCACGTTCGTCAGTCCCGGACGTGGCCCCGGAAGGAGAGTTCGTGTCCGAGGAAGTTGCCCCGTCGCAGTCCGGCGTCGCGCCCGGTCCCGTCGTCGCGGACCAGCCCTTCGAGTCCGTGGACGAGGTCGTCGAGGCCCTGCGCGGTCAGGGCTACATCGCCGACACCCGTCTGGCCACCACCGTCTACCTGCTGACGCGGCTGGACAAGCCGTTGCTGCTGGAGGGCCCGGCCGGTGTCGGGAAGACCGAGCTGGCCAAGATGCTGGCGCTGGCCACCGGCCGCCGGCTGCTGCGCCTGCAGTGCTACGAGGGCCAGGACGAGACCAAGGCCCTCTACGAGTGGGACTACGGCAAGCAGCTCATGTACACCCAGATCCTGCGGGAGAAGATCGGCCAGGTGGTGGCCGACGCCCCGGATCTGACCTCCGCCGTCGAGCGGATCGGCGAGCAGGACAGCGTGTTCTTCTCCGAGCGCTTCCTCGCCCCGCGCCCGCTGCTGGAGGCGATCCGCTCGCCCGAGCCGGTCGTGCTGTTGATCGACGAGGTCGACCGCGCCGACGAGGCACTCGAAGCCGTCCTGCTGGAGACGCTCGGCGAGTTCCAGATCTCGGTGCCCGAGATCGGCACGTTCACGGCCGAGAAGCGCCCCTACGTGCTGCTGACCTCGAACAACACCCGCGACCTGGCCGCCGCGCTCAAGCGTCGCTGCCTGCACCTGTTCCTCGACTACCCGGCCGCCGCGCGCGAGCTGGAGATCGTCAAGTCGAAGAAGACCGGGCTGTCCGACTCGCTCGCCGAGGAGCTCGTCACGGTCGTGCGCGGGCTGCGCGAGCTCGAGCTGCGCAAGGCCCCGAGCATCTCGGAGACGATCGACTGGGCCCGCACGCTGGCCGTGCTGGGCGTCGACGACCTCAACCCGCAGGTGCTCTCGGACACCGTCTCGGTCGTGGTCAAGTACGACAAGGACGTGAGAAAGGCCCTCGACGCACTGCCGCGCCTGGTCGACCCGAACGCCGTCGTCGACGACGACGGCGGCCACGGGCACGGCCATGGTCACGGGCACGGCCACGACGGCGACCACTCGCACGACGAGCCGGCCGCCCGGCCCGCTCCCGCTCCCGCTCCGGCCGCGTCGTCGCGTCCCGCGGCGAGCGACGACCCGGACGACGGCGATGTCGACGGCGTCGCCAGACGCGCGGGCAAGGACGCGCCCGGACGGCACGGCGGGGTCTACGGCGGGCTGCCCGGCGGGAATCCCCCGCCGCCGTCCGCGATCCGCAAGGTGACGCCCGGGCAGGGAAGCCGCTCGTTCGGCGGCAGCCGCAAGCGCCCGATCTAGATCGGGAGAGGAGCCGGAGTGGAAGCGAGCATCCATCGTTTCGTCCGGCTGCTCCGCATACGCGCGATCCGCATCTCGGTCTCCGAGGCCGTGGACGCGATGTTGTGTGCGGGCCAGCCGGGCGTCATGTCCGACAAGGCCACCCTCAAGGAGGCGCTGCGCGTCTCGCTGATCAAGGACCGGCGCGACGAGGAGGTCTTCGACGAAGTCTTCGACCTGTTCTTCTCACTGGTCAAGGTGGGCGAACAGGACAGGGGCCACGGCCACGGGCACGGCCACGGCGACCTGTCCGACGACGGTGTGCTGGAGGACTTCACGCTCTCCGAGGAGCCGAGCGATACGCCGCAGGAGGGCCACGACCACGGCACGCCGGTCGACATCCGGGACTACTTCGACCCGGAGGACATGGCCGAGCAGTACAACCTGCACCAGGAGGCCAACAAGGTCGACCTGGCGGCGATGACCGACGAGATCGTGTTCTCCACGGACAAGGAGGGCCAGGAGATCACCGAGGGCCAGCGGGTCCAGATCGAGACCGACCGGTTCTCCGGCGGCGGTCTGCCCGGAGACATCTCCGAGGCCCAGGGCACCAAGGTCGACGCCGACCTCTCGGTCGCCCAGCAGGACGCCCTGCTCGGCTGGCTCAACTCCGAGGAGGATGCCCTCTCCGAGAAGGAGAAGGGCAACGAGGACGACGCGGCCGCGCTGCGGCGGCGCCTGGCCGGCGTCCTGGAGAACCTCCCGGAGGCGATCAAGGCCCACCTGGAGAAGCTGCTCGAGATCGAGCAGCGGATCGTCGAGGGGCACGACGACGTCGACCGGGTCGCCGAGGTGGACCGGGCGAGCGAGCACGAGCGGATGCAGCTCGAGGACTCGCTGCGGCGGCTGGCCAAGTCGCTGCACGGGGCCCTGACCCACCGGCGCCGGGTCTCCCCGCGCGGGCGGATCGACTCGGGCCGCACGATGCGCAAGAACATGCGCTACGACGGCGTCCCGTTCAATCCGGTCACGGTGCAGCGCCAGGAGGACAAGCCGCGCCTGGTGGTGCTGGCCGACGTCTCACTTTCGGTGCGGGCCACGGCGCGGTTCACCCTGCACCTGGTGCACGGGCTGCAGGACCTGTTCGGCCAGGTGCGCTCGTTCGCGTTCGTGGCCGACCTGCTCGAGGTCACCGACCTGTTCGCCGACCACCCGGTGGAGCAGGCACTGGGGATGATCTTCGGTGGGGACCAGCTCGACGTGGACGCGAACTCGCACTACGGGCTCGCGTTCGGCCAGTTCCTGGAGGAGCACCCGACGGCGGTCACCCGCCGGTCCACGGTGCTGATCCTGGGCGACGGCCGGGGCAACGGGAACGACCCCAACATGGAGGCGTTCATCGAGATCACGAGGCGGGCCCGGGAGACGATCTGGCTCACCCCAGAGCCGAGATACTCCTGGGGCCTGGGCCGCTGCGACCTGCCCGCCTACGCCGAACACTGCGACCGCGTGAGAGTCGTGCGCGACCTGTCCGGCCTGGAGAACACCACCAACGAGATGGCCGGCGAGCTGATCGGACGCTGAAGCAGCGCACGTCGATCGCTGGACGAGAGCTCCGCTCGTGCAGCTCCGCTGGACGAACGCTCCGCTCGTCCAGCCGCGGCACGGGTCCGGGGCCCGGACTCGGGAGCGAGGCCATGGCTCGCAACACCGATGGTGGGGCAGGATGCGGGCATGGCGGCCTACGGCGACTACCAGCTCGAGATCTACGGGGCCGGGCTGCGCGGCCGGGTTCCGACGCTGCCGATGAGGTTCGACGAGCTGGAGCGCCGCGCGCAGGCGGCGCTGCCGCCGTCGATCTGGTCCTACGTCGCGGGCGGGGCCGGTGACGAGCGCACCCAGCGCGCCAACGCCGACGCGTTCGGCGCGTGGGGCCTGGTGCCGCGGATGCTGGTCGGCGCGACCGAGCGCGACCTGACGGTGAGCCTGTTCGACTTGGAGCTGCCGACGCCGCTTTTCCTGTGCCCGATCGGCGTGCTCGGGCTGTGCGCGCAGGACGGGCACGGTGACCTGGCCACCGCCCGCGCCGCCGCCCGCACCGGCGTCCCGATGGTGGCCTCGACGCTGACCGTGGACCCGATGGAGGACGTCGCGGCGCAGCTCGGCGACACCCCGGGCCTGTTCCAGCTCTACACCCCGAACGACCGCGAGCTCGCCGAGAGCCTGGTGCACCGCGCCGAGGGGTCCGGCTACCGGGCGATCGTGGTCACGCTCGACACCTGGGTCACCGGCTGGCGCCCGCGCGACCTCTCGACGGCGAACTTCCCGCAGCTGCGCGGGCACTGCGTCGCCAACTACACCTCGGACCCGGTGTTCCGCTCCCGGCTCGAGAAGAGCCCCGAGGACGACCTGGCCGCGGCGACCGCATACTGGGCCAGGGCGTTCGGGCACGCGTTCACCTGGGAGGACCTGGACTGGCTGCGCGGGGTGACCGACCTGCCGATCGTGCTCAAGGGAATCTGTCACCCGGACGACGCGCGGCAGGCCCTGGACGCCGGCGCGGACGGGATCTACGTCTCCACCCACGGTGGCCGCCAGGCCAACGGCGGGCTCTCGGCGCTGGAGATGCTACCCGACGTCGTCGACGCCGTGGACGGTCGCGCACCGGTGCTGTTCGACTCCGGTGTCCGGTCCGGCTCGGACGCGGTGCTGGCGCTCGCGATGGGCGCGACCGCGGTCGGGGTGGGCCGGCCCTACGCCTACGGGCTGGCCCTCGGTGGCGAGGACGGGATCGTGCACGTGCTGCGCTCGTTCCTGGCCGAGGCCGACCTGCTGATGGCCGTGGACGGCTACCCGTCGCTGGCCTCGCTCGACCATTCGGCGCTCCGTCGAACGGTGGGGGCCGCACGGGTCTGCGGACCACGCCCGTAACCCGGGCACCTGGCCGACCGGACGGGTTGGGCGCCCGCTCGGAGGGTTGTCGGCCGAGCCCGTGGTGGCGCCGGGGCCGCACCACCTACCGTCGAGGGCATCGCCACCGCCTGCACCAGGGAGCCGTCCATGATCGGACTCGACCAGCTGAGCAACGACCTCGCGGGCTGGCTCGACTCCACGTTCGTCCGACCGGGGTTGCTGGCCCCGGAGGCGTTCGAGGAGGCGTTCGTCGCGGTGGTGACCGGCGCCGCCAAGGACCCGGACACCCCCGACGACGCGTGGCTGGCGTTCTACCGCAACACCGTCGACGCGCTGGCCGGCGAGCCGGTGCCGGGCGGGACGAACGCCGAGATGCAACCGGTGCACCAGCGGGCCGAGGAGCTCGTCACCGGCACCGACGTGCTGGAGCTGGGCTGCTGCTTCGGGTTCCTGTCGCTGCGCCTGGCCGCGGCCGGGTACCGGGTCACCGCGACCGACCTGACCGGCGGCACCGTGGAGCTGCTCTCCCGGATGGCGCCCCAGCTCGGCGCGGACCTCGAGGTGCTGGTGGCCGACGCCCGCGCCGTCGCCCGCCCGGACGGCTGCGCGGACACCGTCCTCGCGGTGCACCTGATCGAGCACCTGCCCGAGGCCGAGGGCGACGAGGTGGTGGCCGAGATGCTGCGCCTGGCCCGCCGGCGGGTCGTGGTCGCCGTCCCGTTCGAGGACCAGGCCAGCGCCACCTGGGGCCACGTGCGGCGCTTCGACACCGCCGTCCTGGCCGGGATCGGCGAGCGCACCGGGCGCCCGTACACGGTGTCCGAGCACCACGGCGGATGGCTGGTCATCGACGTGTGACCGGGGCCGGCCTCCCTACGGGGCCCCGGCGTCGGACCGGTGGCGGGCCCAGAACGCCGCCAACGCGGTGGCCACCTCGTCCGGTCTCGTCACGGCGAACGAGTGGTTGGCGCCCTCGATCAGGACCTCCTCCGTCTGCGGGAGCAGCTCCCTCATCCGCTCCCGGATGTCCTCGACGATCGGGATCGTGTCGGTCCCGGCGAGCATCAGCACCGGGTGGGTGACCGCCGCGGACTGATCGGGGCCGAACGACCAGGCCTGCAGGGCGGGCAGGTCGCTCTCGAACATCAGCGCCGCGTCCTTCTCCAGCTGCCCCACCCCGCCCGGGATCCGCCGCTCCAGCATCGCCGGCCAGTCCGCGCCCCAGACGGCTGTCTGGAAGTCCGCTGCCGCACCCGCGGGGTCCCCGCTGCCGTACCGGGCGACAATCGGCGCGAGGGCATCGGCCAACGCCGCGGCCCCCGGCACCTCGAACAGCGCCGGTTCCAGTACCGCGACGCTCGCCACCCGCTCCGGGCCGGCCGCCGCCACTCCCAGCGCGACGGCACCGCCGTGCGACCAGCCGACGACGTGGGCCCGCCCGATGCCGAGGGCGTCGAGCACACCGACGCAGTCGGCGGCGTCGCGGTCGATCGACACCGGCCCCGGCCTGCCCGCGCTGCCGGCGTAGCCGCGCCGGTGGTAGCGGACGAGCCGGTAACCGCCGCCCAGCGCGTCGCAGACCGGGGCGAACGAGTCGGCGATCAGCCCACCGTGCACGAACACCACGGGCACACCCTCGCCGCTCTCCGTCACGCTCAGGTCGGCACCGTCCACGGACACCAGTTGCGTCGTGCTCACGACCGCACCGCCGGCACGATGTTCTGGTTCAGGTGGAACAGGTTGTCCGGGTCGCAGGCTGCCTTGACCCGGCGTAGCCGGTCGTAGGTGCGGCCGTAGTTCTCCGGGGCCCGGTCGGCGTCGTCGACGTCCATGAAGTTGATGTAGCCGCCCTCGGTCCCGGAGTAGGGGTGCACCGCGCCGTAGTAGTCGCGGACCCACCGGGTGCGCGCCTCGTCGTCCGCCTCGTCCGGCCCGGCGGCGAGGATGACCATGGCGTACTTGGCGTCCCGGTGGCCGAATGCCGTCTCGTCCGGGCCGAGACGCTGGACCGCGCCGTTGAGGGGGTACAGGTGCATGCCCGAGGACACGGTCGGGACGCGGGAGCCGTGCTCGACGTGCGCGGCCACGGCGTCACCGGTCAGCCCGGTGACGTAGTCGGCCTTCCAGTACTGCCGGATTCCCGTGGGGAACAACCCGTCGAAGGCGGAGTTGAGCGCGGGGTAGGGCATCGGGCCGACGTGCTCCGCCGCGACCGGGGCGGCGTCGCGGAACGGCTTGATCGCCTGCTCACCCTGCTCGGGACGGCCGCTCCAGCAGGGCACGAGTGCGCAGAACCGGTCCCCGTGGCGGTCCTCCGGGATGAACGGCAGCGGCGGGGCGAGCTGCCAGCCGAAGAACCCGCCGAGCTGCTCGGGCGCGTTGGCGATGTACTCGTCGTAGGCCTGCATGACCGCCGGCGCGTCCGCCAGCTCGTAGAACATCGGGCCGCCGTAGATCATGTCGACGTCGTGCAGCGCGAACTCCATCGAGGTGACGACGCCGAAGTTCCCGCCGCCCCCGCGCAGCGCCCAGAACAGGTCCTCGTTGTCGTACTCGCCGGCCGCGAGGATCCGGCCGTCAGCCGTCACGACCTCGGCGCCGACCAGGTTGTCGCAGGACAGGCCGCACCCCCGCGCGAGGTAGCCGATGCCGCCGCCGAGGGTCAGGCCCGCAACCCCGGTGGTCGAGATGATCCCGCCGGTGGTGGCCAGGCCGTAGGCGTGCGTGGCGTGGTTGAAGTCCCCCCAGGTCGCACCGCCGCCGGCGCGCGCGGTCTTGCGGACCGGGTCGACGAAGACGTTGTTCATCGGCGACATGTCGAGCACGACCCCGCCGTCGCAGGTACCGAACCCCGGGCCGCTGTGCCCGCCGCCCCGGACCGCGAGGTCGAAGCCGCCGTCACGTGCGTAGTTGACCGCGGCGACGACGTCCGCGGTGGCCGCGGCAAGCACGATGAGCGCGGGACGGCGGTCGTGGACGCCGTTGTGCACGCGACGGTGCTCGTCGTAGCCCCCCTCGCCCGGCTCGATGACGGGACCGCGGACCTGCTCGCGCAGCTCGGTGATGGTGGCCATGGTTCCCTCCTGGGTGCGGTGGCTGGTGCACCATGACGGAGCGGGCGTTCCGGAACCGTTCCCGATCACCCGGCCGCCCGGCCGAGCGTGACCAGCGCGCGGTCGCGCAGCCACGGTGCGTCCTGCGCGACGGCGGTGTCGACCGCTCGCCGGGCAGCCTCGATCGCCCCCGGGCGGTTCCCGGTCCCGGCGATCAGTTCGGCGTCGATGCGCTGGAGCTCGGCGAGCAGGTAGCGCTGCCCGGTGCGGCCGGCGAAGGCCAGCGCCTCGGCGACGGCCGCCCGCCCGGCGGGGACGTCGCCCGCCCGGAGATGCCCGCGGGCGGACAGGCTCAGCCCGAGTGTCAGGTGCAGCGGCTGCTCGTGGCGAAGGACGTCGGTGACCTCGCGGATCACCGCGACGCCGCCGAGGTCCCCGTCCAGGACGTCGCGCCACCCGCCGAGCATCGTCGCCAGCGCGTCGAAGTAACCGATCTGCATCGGCGACGTCACCGCCTCCAGAGCCGCGACCGCCCGGCGCAGGTCATCACCGGTCTCGGGGGACAGGGCCGTCCGGATCGCGTCGAAGGCCAGGACGTATCCCGTCGTCATCGGGTGATCGAGCTCCGCGGCGATCCGGGTCGCCCGCAGCATCGTCGATCCGGACTCCCGCGCCCGGCCGCGGACCAGCTGGGTGAGCGCGAGGCGGGACAAGCAGACCGCCTTCGGGTCCTGGGCGAAACGGGCGATGTGCAGCGGGCTGTCCTCGATGCGATAGGCGTCGATCGCCGCCGTGAGCCGGTATGCGGCGGCGGCGAAGTCGCCGCACCAGAAGTCGGTGACGCCGAGGACGTACTCGCCCTCGACGAGGGCGAGATGGTCGGTGCGCCCGGCCGCGACCAGCTCCTGACCCAGCTCCGCGGCGCGGTCGAACCGGCAGCTCACCACGGCGTGCAGGGCCAGACCGCGCAGCACCGACGCGCTCGGCCGGCTGCCGAGCCGGCGGTGCAGTGTGAGCGCGCGTTCGTAGCAGCGCCCGACCGACGGCGCTCCGTAGCCGCGCCGGGCGACCAGGGGCACCCCGAGCGCCGCACGCAGCCGCAGCTCGGTCTCGTCGCGTGCCACGCCGCGCGGCACGTCGTCGAGCAGGCGCAGTGCCCGCTGCGACAGTGCGATGCCGTCGTCGAGAGCGAACACCCGGTACGCGTGCGCGGCCGCTCGTTCGTAGGCCGCGACCGCCCGCCACTCGACGCCGGCGGCCTCGTAGTGGGCGGCGAGCCGCGCGCTGACCGGCCCGAGGTCCTCGGCGTGATGGCTTTCGATCGCCTCGGCGACGGATCGGTGCAACGTTCGACGGCGCGCCGGGCTGATCGAGCCCAGCGCGACCTCCCGGATCCGGTCGTGGCTGAAGTCCCATGCCGCGCCACGCTCACGCAGGATGTGCCGTTGCCAGAGCTCGTCCAGGTCGCCTGCCAGGTCTTCCGGCGATCTCCCCGCGGCGCCGGCCAGCACGGTCGGGGTGAACGCCCGCCCGATCGTGGCCGCGACCTCGGCCAGCCTCCGTACCTGGGCGGGGAGGCGATCGAGCCGGGCGGTGATGAGGGCGTGAACCGTGGGCGTCAGGGCGCGCACCGGGTCGCCGGCGCCGATGCCGGCCCGCACCGCCTCGGCGACGAACAACGGGTTGCCCTCGGTCTCGATCCACAGCCGTTCCGCGGTCGCCGCGTCGACATCGTGGCCGCCCACCCCGGCCGCCATCATCGCCGTCGCCTCGCGGTCGAGGGGGCCGAGAACGACCGTGGTCACCGCGCGGGCCGCCGCGAGATACCGGCGCAGCAACACGACGGGATGGTCCTCGCCGACCTCGTCGTCGCGGGCGGTGCCGGCCACGAGCACCGGCGCCGACGGGGCGCAGCGCACGAGGTGGCCGCACAGGTCCAGCGTGTCCTGGTCGCACCACTGGAGGTCGTCGACGACGAGCAGCAGGGGCCGGGCGCCGGCGAGCAGTCCCTTGCCGACCGCGTCGAGGAGCCGGTGGCGCCGCGCCGGTTCGGTGTCCGGCGGCGTCACGGGCAGCAGGCGCGAACGAGCCCCGAGCTCGGGCAGCAGCCGACCGAGCTCGACCCGCCACACCTCGTCGAGCCGGTCGAGCGCCGGGCGCACGGCGTCCGATCGCAGCCAGTCGACCACCGGTCCCCACGGCTGCCCGCCGGCTGCCTCGTAGGCCCGTCCACAGGCGACGGCGTCACCGTCGGCCGACACCCGCCGGGCCAGCTCCTCGACGAGCCGGGTCTTGCCGATCCCGGCCTCACCGGTGACCAGGAGCATCTGCGAGCGCCCGGCCCTGGCCTCCAGCCAGGCCTCGTGCACGGCGCGCCACTGCTCGGAACGACCGAACAGGGTCGCACTCCCCTCCGCGGCCCCGGGCCGTCTGCCGCTCACCGGGCGCATCAACCGGTCGGCGACCGCGACGGTCGCGGCCTCGGGCGTGACGCCGAGCTCGCCGCTCAATGTCTCGGCCATGCGGTGATAAGTGCGCAGCGCCTCGCCGCGCTCCCCCCGACGGGCGAGCGCCTCGACGAGCAGCCGGCACCCGGGTTCGTGCAGCGGGTCGAGGCGCAGGAGGTTGCGGGCGTGGGTCACGACGTCGCCGTCCCGGCGGGCGTCGGCGGCGTCGGCGGCCAGCCCGGCGAGCGCTCCGATCGCGAGCCGGCGCAGCCGCTCCCGCTCGACGAGCACCCAGTCGTCCTCGCAGCCGGGCAGGAGGTCTCCCCCGTAGTACCGGACCGCTCCGGCCGGGTCGCCGCGCGCGAGCGCGTCGGTGAAGGCGAGGGCATCGACGAACCCCGCCGGGCCGGCACACCACCGGACCGATCGGTG
The DNA here is from genome assembly GCA_030451825.1 of Pseudonocardia sp. Lineage (GTDB taxonomy): Bacteria > Actinomycetota > Actinomycetes > Mycobacteriales > Pseudonocardiaceae > Pseudonocardia. The sequence continues at coordinate 25,214 of JAKDNL010000009.1, forward strand.
CCCCGGCTCGACGAACTGGTCCGGGTCGGGCAACCGGTGCCGCACGTCGTGCAGCAGCTTGCGCAGGTTCGTCCGGGCCTGCGCGGCAGCCGAGCTCGGCCAGAGGTCTCCGGCCAGACGGTCACGGGGTACGCCGCCCCCGGTCGCGAGCGCCAGCCGGGCCAGCAACCGCAACCCGCGTGCCGTGGCGAGCTCGGGCAGCGGATGCCCGTCGAGCGATACCTCGACCTCCCCCAGGAGCCGGATCACCAGGCGTGGCGAGGGCGGCCCCGGGGCCGGAGGGCCGCGCCCCGGCGATCGGCCGGACAGCACAGGACGGGCGTCATCGTCGTCGGCCGGCACCACGGTGACGAGCTGCGACGGGCCGCGGCCCCCCGGCTGTGGTGGTCGGCGATCCATCGTGCCTCCTCGGCCGGCGCCGGGGACGGGGGCGCGGGCTGGGCTCCATTGGACTCGCCTTCGTCTGCCCCCTCGACGCCCGTTCGGTCCAATGTCGGAGAGGCAACCGTGACGTCATCGAGGTGTGACCGGGGCCCGCGGTGTACCCGTGACCCGGTGCATCACCAGCTCCAGCGGCCCCCGGTCGAACCGGCGCAGCCAGCCCGTCGCGGCGAGGGTGAACCCGGCGCAGACCACCGCCCAGAGCAGCGGCACCCACAGCACCCGGGTCCACTCCCCGGCACCGGCCATCACGCCGGCCAGGCCCAGGCCCCACGGGTAGCAGAGCACGCTCGCGACGACGTTCTGCAGCACGTAGCAGGACAGCGACGTCCGGCCCACCGCCGTCATACCGCGCCGGAACGGGCCGGATCGGGAGCCCGCGCCGAGCACCACCGACGTCACGACGGCGGCCAGCCCCACCGCGACCAGCGGCGCGCAGAGGTACCGGTCGACCAGGAACCAGCGCTGCCCGCCGAACGAGGTGAGCAGGTTCAACGGCAGCCCGCACGCCCCGACCAGCATCATCCGCCGGCGGATCCGGGCCCCGCCCGGCCCGAACGCCCCGGACCGCAGCAGCCGCGACCCGAGCAGGAACAGCACGACTCCGGACGGCACGATCAGCACGATCTCGGCGCGGAACACCCCCCACTGGTCCAGCCGCATGCCCACCTGCCCGAGATATCCCGGCGGGGTGGGCGGGAGCGCGACCGACGGGCCGCCGGGCGCGGCGGTGAGCAGCCCGACCAGCAGCACCTGGGCCGTGCCCGCCGCCACGATCGCGGCCGTGCGCACCCGCTCACTTCGCCCGATCAGGTACGCCACGACCATCGAGGTGATCGCGTAGCCCATCAGCACGTCGAACTCGAACACCAGCACGTAGTGCACCAGGCCCTCGACGAGCAGCACCGTCGCCCGCCACAGGTACCGGCCCGGCCAGCGCAGGCCACGACGCACCGCGGAGCGGTACTGCAGCTCCATCCCGACGCCGAACAGCAGCGTCAGCAGGCCGAGGAACTTGCCGTTGGCCAGGAACCGCAGGAACGTCTCGAGCGCGGCCGGCGCGCCGGACAGGTCCGCGGCCGTCCCGCCCCCGAGCACCGACGCCGGCCCGCCCGGCGCGGCGAACAGCCACACGTTCGACGCGAACGTGCCCAGGATCGCCAGCCCGCGCAGCACGTCGAGCACCGGGATCCGGGGCGACGCGCCCGTCCGGAAGTCCCCCGGGACCGGGCCCAGGGGACTGCGCCGCGGGTCCCGCTCAGCGCCCACTGGCCTGCTCCGGCTCGCGGGACCCGAACACCGTGGCCCAGAGCGGGCCGACGACGAACCAGATGCCGCCCACCACGCCCACCCGCGAGGCCCAGGACCACATCGGGTCTCCCGGCCACGTCGACGGCGCCGGGATCGGTTTACCGGCGACGAGCGCGATCAGCACCAGCACCGCGCCCGCGATCGCGGCGGCCGCCACCAGCTTCGAGAACTCCCGCCACTCGTGGCGCGTCCGCCCCGGGCCGCCGCGCGGCGGCCGGACCGGTGCCGGGCCACCGGCGAAGCGGTGCGCGAACCGGACGTCGGCCCAGCGGATCAGCGAGTGCCCGAACGCCACGGTGATGCCGAGATAGACCGCGGCCAGGCCGTGCACCGGGCCCGGCGGCGACCCGGATGCCACGTCGGCCAGTGAGGCCACGATCAGCACGACGTCCAGCAGCGGGACGCACAGCAACAGCAGCGCACTCGCCCGCGGCATCCGCATCAGGTAGCGCGTCACCAGCCCGCCCACCAGGAACACCCAGAAGGCCACCTCCGCCGCGCCGATCAGCAGCACCAGCGGGTTCTGACTCAGGAACTCCCCCATGGCCGTAGAGCCTGGGGCGCCCGAGGTCGAGCCGGCGTCGGCCATAGTGACCGTCACGGCACCGCATCCCTCCCTCTTTCGACGGACGCCGCGCCGGCGCCGGCGTGCTGGGATGGGCGGGTGATCGCGTACCTCGCCGAGGAGACCCCCGGTCCGAGGTGGGCCCGCGACCTCGCCGTCGCGCTGGCCTACCTCGCCGTCGGCGTGCTGCTGCTGTGGGCGGTGCCGGAGGTCCGGATCGTCTGGTGGTCCGGCGGGCGGCCGGAGAGCTCGCTGACGACGTCGGCGGTACTGGTCCTGGCGCTGGCCTGCCTCGGCGCGGCCGGGCGGCGCTCACTGCCGGTGGCCGGGCTGGTGCTGTCCGGGGCGGCCGTGCTGACCGGCCCGCTGCTGGTCGGGTCCACCGACCTGGCGACCATCCTGGTGTTCGCCGACCTGCTCTACTGCTCGGTCCTGTTCACCTCCCGGCGGACGAGCCGCACCGTGGCGGTGCTCAGCGGCGCCGTCGTCGGGCTTGTCGCTCTCGGCGCGCTGGTCACCGACGGCGGGCGGCTGGCACTGCTCAGCCTGCTGAACATGCTGCTGCTGGTCGCGATCCCGGTGCTGTGGGGCACCGAGGTCCGCCGGCACCGCGACCTGGCCGACACCGAGCGCGACCGCGCCGAGCAGGCGGCCCGGATGGCGGAGCTGGACCGCGAGACCGCGGTCGCCGCCGAGCGGGCCCGGATGGCCCGCGACCTGCACGACATCGTCGCCGGGCAGCTCTCGGCGATCGCGCTGCAGTCCGAGGCTGCGCTGCACCGGCCGGACACCGACCCGGAGCTGCTGCGCCGGGTGCTGGGCTCGGTGCGCGCGGGCAGCGTGTCCGCGCTGGCCGAGATGCGCACGATGATCGGCCTGCTGCGCGCGGAGCCCGGCGACGAACCGCGCACCGCACCGGCCCGGCTCGATCAGCTGGGCCCGCTGCTCGACGCCGCCCGCGACCGCGGGCTGCGCCTCGACGTCGCCGACTCCCGGCCGCCCGGCGCCGAACCCGCCGCGGCGGTGGAGCTGGCGGCCTACCGGATCGTCCAGGAAGGGCTGACGAACGCGGCCAAGCACGCCCCCGGCTCGGGCGTGCGGCTCACACTGGGCCACGAGAGCGACGCGCTGGTCGTGCGGCTGGACAACGACCTCACCGCCACCCCGGCCGGGCCGCCGGGCACCTCGGGCGGGACCGGCCTGGCGGGGCTGCGGGAACGGGCCCGGGCCGTCGGGGGCCGGTTCGAGGCCGGCCCGGCCAAGGGCGGCTGGCGGCTGCGGGCGAGCCTCCCGCTGGTCGCCGACTCTCCCGTGGGGGACGTTACTCACCCCGGAGCCAAGGAGAGCCTCAGTTAATCTGGGCGCGTTCGTCCGCCGCTCCCCGGAGGTCATCGTGTCCGTGTCCCTGAACCGCGTGTCCCTGAACCGCGTGTCCCTGAACCGCGTGTCCCTGAACCGCCGGTCCCTGCTGTGGGGGGCCGGAGCCCTCGGCCTGGGCGCGCTGGTGTCCGGCTGCTCGTCGTCGGAGGCTCCCGCTCCGGCCGACCCCGACGGCGGCTCCCGCACGATCGCGCACAAATACGGCAGCACCCAGATCTCGGGCACCCCGCAGCGGGTGGTGACCGTCGGACTGACCGACCAGGACTACCTGCTCGCGCTGGGGACCGTCCCGGTCGGGGTGCGCGACTGGTTCGGCGACCAGCCCGGCGCGCTCTGGCCGTGGGCGCGGGAGAAGGCCGGCGGCACCGTCCCGGCCGTGCTGCCGATCGAGACGCTGCCGATCGAGCAGGTCGCCGCGCTGCGACCCGACCTCATCGTCGGGCCGAGCTCCGGGCTGACGCAGGCGGAGTACGACGCGCTGTCCGGGATCGCCCCGACCGTCGCGCAGCCCGCGGAGTTCGCCGACTACGGCGCGCCCTGGCAGACGATCACCGAGATGGTCGGTGCCGCGCTCGGCCGTACCGAGCAGGCGGCCGGCCTGGTCCGCGACGTCGAGGCCCGGTTCGCGCAGGTCCGCGCCGCGAACGCCGGGTTCGCCGGGCGGACCGGCCTGCTCGCGACGGTCCTGGAGGACGGCTCGTACTACGCCTACGCCGAGGGCCCCGCGCCGCGCTTCCTCGTCGACCTGGGGCTGGACCTGCCACCCGCCACGGCGGGGATCTTCACCGGCCCCGAGCGCGCCCCGGTCGGGCTGAGCCGCGAACAGCTCTCGCTGCTGGAGGCCGACGTCGCGCTCGTCGGGCTCTACGGCGACAAGGCCGCCGGTCAGATCGCGGCGGACCCGGTGGTACAGAACCTGCGGGTCGCGCGGGAGGGCCGCATCGTGGCGATGCCCGAGCTGAGCACGCTCAACGGGGCGTTGTCGTTCGGGTCGGTGCTGAGCCTGCCGGTCGCGCTGGAGCAGGCGCCGCCGCGGATCGCCGCCGCCCTGGACGGGAACCCGGCCACGGCCGTCGCCCCGGGCTGATCCGTCCGCGGCTGATCCCTGCGACCTTCGACGGACGCGCGCGGGCGTCCGTCCGTGCTGGGATGGGGCCATGACCGGACCGTCCCCCGCCCTGCGCGTCGTGGTCGCCGACGACCAGGACGCCATCCGCACCGGCCTGGTGATGATCCTCGGGTCGGCGCCCGACATCGAGGTCGTCGCCGAGGCCGCCGACGGGACGTCGGCCGTGCGGGCCGCGGACCGGCATCACCCGGACGTCGTACTGATGGACATCCGGATGCCCGGTATCGACGGTATCGAGGCCACCCGCCGGATCCTCGACGCCGGGTCGTCGCAGGTCCTGGTGCTGACCACGTTCGATCTCGACGACTACGTCGACGACGCCCTCGCCGCCGGAGCGGCCGGGTTCCTGCTCAAGTCCGTCGACGCACCCAGCCTGTGCCAGGCCGTCCGCGCGGTCGCCCGCGGGGACGGCGTGCTCGCCCCGGAGATCACCCGACGGGTGATCGGCCGCTACGCGAGCGTCCCGCGACGTGGCGCCGTACCCGGCCTGGACCAGCTCACCGCGCGGGAGACCGACGTGCTGGCCAGCCTCGGGCGAGGACTGTCCAATGCGGAGATCTCCACCGCGCTGGTGATCACCGAGGCGACCACGAAGACGCACGTCTCGCGGGTCCTGACCAAGCTGGGCCTGCGCTCGCGCACCCAGGCCGCGATCGCGGCGCAGGAGGCGGGGCTGGTGTCCTGACCGGTGATCGCGGCCGTCGGCATCAGGCCCCGGCGGCGGTCTCCAGCGCCCGGCGGGTGAGGACCTTGACCAGGGCCCGGCGATAGGCCGGGGTACCGGACGTGTCCGCCGGGGGCTCGGTGCCCTCGTCTGCCAGTGCGGCGGCCTCGGCGATCGACTTCCCGGCCTCGAGGGCCTCCTCGGTGGCGGTGGCGCGCAGGGCGGTCGAGCCCATGTTCACCAGGCCGACCCGGCCGTCCACGACTGCCACGGCGACGATCGCCCAGTCGTTGCTGCGCCGGGTGAACTTCTCGTACGCCCAGCCCGCGTTCGGAGTGCGCGGCACCCGGATCTGCACGACGAGCTCGTCCGGTTCCTTCACCGAGGAGAACACCCCGGTGTAGAAGTCCGCGATGCCCACGGTCCGCTCGCCGCGCGGGCCGCGCAGCACGACCGAGCCGCCCAGCGCGAGGATCGCGGCGGGCAGGTCGGAGGCGGGGTCGCCGTGCGCGAGCGAGCCGCCGAGCGTGCCGCGGGCGCGGACCTGCGGGTCGCCGACGGTCCGGGCGACCGCGGGAACCAGCGGGCACTGGGCGCCGAGAACGTCGGAGGTCACGAGGTCGCGGTGCTTGGTGCCGGCACCGATCAGGACCTCGTCGCCGTCGACCCGGATGTAGTTCAGCTCGGCCAGGCGGCCGATGTCGATCACGAACTCGGGCGCGCCGAGGCGCACCTTCATGACCGGGATCAGCGAGTGGCCGCCGGCCAGGACGGTGGCGTCCTCGCCCTTCTCGGCGAGCAGCGCGATCGCGCCGTCGAGTGTGTCGGGGCGTGCGTAGTCGAAGGCGAGGGGGATCATGCGCCACTCTCCGGGGCGGGGGTGTGGGCCGAACCCACTGCGAAGTTCGGCGCGGTGCGCAGCTCGTCCGAGTCGGCCTCGGCCTTCTGCTCGGCGTCCGGGTCCTTGCCGGCCGCGACCAGCACCGCGCGCACGATGTTGTGGTAGCCGGTGCAGCGGCAGAGGTTGCCCTCCAGCCCCTCCCGGACCTTGCGCTCGTCCAGGTCGTCGTCGTGGCTGATCAACGAGACCGCGGACATCACCATGCCCGGGGTGCAGAAGCCGCACTGCAGGCCGTGCTCGGCGTGGAACGCGGCCGTGACCGGGTGCGTCGGGGTGCCCTCGGAGGCGCCGTCGAGGCCCTCCATCGTGGTCACCGACTGCCCCTCGGCCTGCACCGCGAGCAGCGTGCAGGACTTGACCGCCTCGCCGTCGAGCAGGACGGTGCACGCCCCGCACGAGGTGGTGTCGCAGCCGATGTTGGTGGCCTTGAGCCCGACCTGTTCGCGCAGGTAGTGCGCCAGCAGCAGCCGGGGCTCGACGTCGGCGGAGGTGTCCTCGCCGTTGACCGAGATCTGAACCTTCACTGTGCTGATCCTCCCTGGCTGCCCCTCTCCGAGGCGGTATCGATGGGCGACTCCGCAAGCTTCGTCGCCGTCTGGATCGCTTCCCACACACGCAGCGGGGTGAGCGGCATGTCGATGTGGCGGATGCCGAGGTGCGCCAGGGCGTCGATGACGGCGCTCTGCGTGGCCGGCGTGGAGCCGATCGTCCCGGCCTCGCCGATGCCCTTGTAGCCCATCGGGTTGACCGGGGTCGGCGTGGTCATCTCGACCAGGTCGAAGCTGGGCAGCTCGGCCGCGGACGGGATGCCGTAGTCGGCGAACGTGCCGGTCAGCGGCTGGCCCTCCTCGTCGAAGACCACCTCCTCCAGCAACGCCTGCGCGATGCCCTGGGCGATCCCGCCGTGCCGCTGGCCGTCGAAGAGCAGCGGGTTCAGGATCGGGCCCGCGTCGTCCACCGCGATGATCTTCTCGACGGTGACCTTTCCGGACTCGGTGTCCACCTCGACGACGCACACGTGCGAGCCGAACGGGAAGGTCGGCTTCTGCCCGTCCCACGTGGTGTCCACCTTGAGCTGCTCGGCGGCGGCCAGCTCGGCGAACGTGACGTTCTTCGAGCCGGGCACCCCGCGCACGGTGATCGACGCGGAGTCGGTGTCCACCTCGAGGTCTTCCACGCTCGCCTCGAGCAGGTCGGCCGCGCGCTGCTTGGCCAGGTCCACCAGTTGGCCGGTGGCCTGGTGCACCGCGATCCCGCCGGTCTGCAGGCTGCGCGATCCCATCGTGCCGCCGCCGTTCGGGATCAGGTCGGTGTCGCCGTGCTTGACCGTGATCTTGTCGAGGCCGACGCCGAGCTGGTCGGAGGTCAGCATCGCCCAGGCCGTGGCGTGGCCCTGCCCGTGCGGCGAGGTCCCGGTCAGCACCGTGACCGTGCCGTCAGCGTGCACCTCCACCGAGGCGTCCTCGGCGTAGGCACCACCGCCGGTGATCTCCACATAGGACGAGACGCCGATCCCCAGCTGGCGCACGTCGCCGCGCTCGCGGCGGGCCTTCTGCTCGGCGCGCAGGTCCGCGTAGCCGGACTCGGCCAGTGCCAGGTCGAGCGCCTTGGCGTACTCGCCCGAGTCGTACTCGACCCCACCCTTGGTGGTGAACGGGAACTTCTCCGGCGCAACGACGTTGAGCCGGCGGACCTCGGCGGCGTCCTTGCCGATCTCGGCCGCGAACAGGTCCATCGCGCGCTCGATGGCCGCGGTGGCCTCCGGGCGGCCGGCACCGCGGTAGGCCGCGATCGAGGTGGTGTTCGTGACGACGACCTTGGCCCGGGACTCGACGTTGTCGATGTCGTAGGTGCCCGGCGCCATCATCCGGGTGAACATCGGCAGGAACGTGCCCAGGCGCGGGTAGGCGCCGGCGTCCTGGACGACGTCGAGACGGTAGTGGGTGACCTTGCCCTCGCGGGTGCCGCCGATCGTGATCGTCTGGCGCTGGGCGCGGCCCTGCACCATCCCGGTCATGTTCTCCGAGCGGCTCTCGTTCCAGCGGACCGGACGGCCCTGCGCCCGCGAGAGCCACGCGACGAGCGCGAACTCCGGGTCGGAACCGATCTTGGCGCCGAAGCCGCCGCCGACGTCGGGCAGGATGACGTGGACCTTGTCCTTGTCCAGCCCGAGCCAGCCCGCGATCTCGTCCCGGCCGCCCTGGGCGTTCTGGTTCGAGATGTAGAGGGTGACGCGGTCGCCGTCGGCGAACGCGCTGGCCGCGCGGGTCTCCAGCGGGGCCGCGGCGAGACGCTGGTTGACGATGTCGCGGGTGACCACGACCTCGCAGCCGTCGAACCAGTCGGCAGCCGGCTCCTCGTCGTGGTTGTAGGCCGCGGCGATGTTGGTCCCGGCATCGGGGAACAGCAGCGTCTCGTCGGTGGCCGCCACGAGCGGGTCGATCACGACCGGGAGCGGGTCGTAGTCGACGTCGACCAGGTCGGCGGCGTCCTCGCCCTGGTAGAACTCCTCGGACAGGACCGCGGCGACCGGCTCGCCGACGAACCGGACCCGCTCGGAGGCCAGGAACGGTCGGACCATCGCCCTGTTCGCGCCCGGGAACAGCAGCGCGGGGTCGATGTCCAGGTCGGCGCCGGTGACCACGGCGACGACGCCGGGCGCGGCGAGCGCCTCGGCGGTGTCGATCGAGGCGATCGTGGCGTGTGCGACCGGGGAGCGGACGAGCGTCAGGTGCAACGCTCCGGTCAGCCGCTCGTCGGTCAGGTCGTCGGTGTAGGTCGCGCCCCGTGTGAGGAAGACCGGATCCTCGGTTCGGACAACGCGTGTGCCCAAGATGCTCATCGAGCACGAGGCTATACGCGTGGCAGCGCGGCTGCGCCGGTCACCATGGCCCTGACCTGCGGATTAGTCGACCCTAAGCGGATCACAGGCTCACGAAAGGCCGAATCCGCGGGGTTTCGTGGTGTAAATCGACGTAGATGCGACTATCGACGGCTAGGTCGCCTGATCGTCGTCGTCCCACCACGGACGCACGGCCCACAGCGGCGACACCGGTCCGTGCCCGGCGCCCAACGGGTAGGAGTGCCGCACCGCCTCGACGATGTAGCGCTTACCGAACCGGACGGCCGCGACCGGATCCATCCCGCGGGCCAGCCCGGAGGCGATCGCCGCGGCCAGCGAGTCGCCGCCGCCGTGGGTGTTGCCGGTGGCGAACCGCGGGCCCGGCAGCTCGAGGAACTCGTCACCGTCGTAGAGCAGGTCGATGCAGCCGTCGGTGTCCTCGGCCAGGTGCCCGCCCTTGACCAGGACGTACTGCCCCCGCCCGCCCATGAGCGCCTGCAGTGCCCTCGCCGCGGCGTACTGACCGTCCCGGTCGTGCACGTCGTGTCCGACGAGCAGGCGCACCTCGTCCAGGTTCGGGGTGACGAGCGTGGCGCGCGGGAACAGCAGCGTCCGGTAGGCCTCCAGCGCGGCGCCGGCCAGCAGCGGGTCGCCGTGCATGGACGCCGCGACCGGGTCGACGACCAGGGGGGTCGCCCGGCCGGAGCCGATGCCGTTCTCGTCGCAGGTCCGCGCGACCGTCTCGATGATCTCGGCGGTGGCCAGCATTCCGGTCTTGGCCGCCTGCACCCCGATGTCCTCGGCGACCACCCGGATCTGCCCGGCGACCGTCTCGGCGGGGATGGGGTGCACGCCGGTGACGCCGAGCGAGTTCTGCACGGTCACCGCGCACACGGCCAGACACCCGTGTACCCCGCAGGCGGCGAATGCGCGCAGGTCGGCCGGGATCCCGGCGCCGCCGCCGGAGTCGGTGCCCGCGATCGTGATCACCCGCGGCGGGGTGGTGCCGACGGTGGGTTCCGGCATGCTCGGTCCTCCCTGGTCGGCATTACCCGACCGGTCCGCGGTCGGTGGCGTCCGGCCACCCTCTCAGCCCAGCCGAGCGGAGCTCGCGGAGCGAGCATCTGCTGTGGCGCGCGGGCTCCCGCTGTCTGCCGTCCATGACGGTAACCCGCCGCGCCGGAAGTGTCGGTGCCCCGTGCGACGCTCTGCAGCGAGGGAGGGTAGATGGATGACGCCAGGATCCTGCGGGACAGGCTCTGCCCGGCTTGCCGAGTTGTTCGAGTCCGGTGTCCTGCTGAGTGTGCCGTTCACCGTCGCCGGCTATCTCGCTCTGGGCGAGACCGAACAGCGGACGGAACTCGTCGAAGGGCAGTTGGTCCTTGTTCCCGGCCCCGGAGTGCGTCACCAGCACGCGCGGATGGAACTGGCCGTCGCCATGGGTGATCGGTTGCCGGATCACCTCCAGGCAATCCACGGCGTCGACGTCGACCTGCAGCTCGCCGGCCCGGGCGAGCCGGGCTGGGTGCGCTGCCCGGACCTCGTCGTCGCGCCGGGAACGGCGTGGGAGGCGGTCCGGGAGGGTGGCTGCATCGCCGCGGCCGATGTCCTGCTCGTCATCGAGATCGTCTCCTCCGCATCCCGGCGGAGGAGACCACGTCACCAAGCGCGGCGAGTACGTCGACGCGGGCATCGGGCACTACTGGATCATCGACCTCACCGAGCCGGTGTCGATGCTGGCCTGCCACCTGGCCGGGGAGTTCGGCTACGCCGACAGCGGTGCGGTGACGGGAACGTTCGCCGCCACCGCGCCGTTCGCCGTCACGCTCGATCTCGACGCGCTGCTGTGAGGTCGCCGCACTGGGGCTCAGTCGCCGGTCGCGGTGAGCGGCAGGTAGACCCGGCCGCCCTCGTCGCGGAACTCGCCGGACTTCTCCTCCATCCCGGCCTCGATCGCCTCGACGCTGGTCAGGCCGTGCTCCTCGGCGTAGTCGCGGACGTCCTGGGTGATCTTCATCGAGCAGAACTTCGGCCCGCACATGGAGCAGAAGTGCGCGGTCTTCGCGCCCTCCGCGGGCAGCGTCTCGTCGTGAAAACCCTGCGCCGTGTCCGGGTCCAGGGACAGCGCGAACTGGTCGCGCCAGCGGAACTCGAACCGCGCCTGGGACAGGGCGTCGTCACGCTCCTGGGCGCGCGGGTGTCCCTTGGCAAGATCCGCGGCGTGGGCGGCGATCTTGTAGGCGATCACGCCGGTCTTCACGTCGTCGCGGTTCGGCAGGCCCAGGTGCTCCTTGGGCGTGACGTAGCACAGCATCGCGGTGCCGGCCTGCGCGATCGTCGCGGCGCCGATCGCGCTCGTGATGTGGTCGTAGCCGGGCGCGATGTCGGTGGCGAGCGGGCCGAGCGTGTAGAACGGCGCCTCGTCGCACCACTGCTCCTCCAGGCGCACGTTCTCCACGATCTTGTCCATCGGGACGTGGCCGGGGCCCTCGATCATCACCTGCACGTCGTGGCTCCGGGCGATCCTGGTCAGCTCGCCGAGCGTCTCGAGCTCGGCGAGCTGCGCGGTGTCGTTGGCGTCGGCGATCGAGCCGGGACGCAGGCCGTCGCCCAGGGAGAACGTGACGTCGTAGCGGCGGAAGATCTCGCACAGCTCGGAGAAGTGCGTGTAGAGGAACGACTCCCGGTGATGCGCCAGGCACCACGCCGCCATGATCGACCCTCCGCGGGAGACGATCCCGGTCATCCGCTTGGCGGTGAGCGGGACGAACCGCAGCAGCACACCGGCGTGCACGGTCATGTAGTCCACGCCCTGCTCACACTGCTCGATCACGGTGTCGCGGTATATCTCCCAGGACAGCTTCTGCGGGTCGCTGTCGACCTTCTCCAGCGCCTGGTAGATCGGCACCGTGCCGATCGGGACCGGCGAGTTCCGGACGATCCACTCGCGGGTCTCGTGGATGTCGCGGCCGGTGGACAGGTCCATCACGGTGTCGGCGCCCCAGCGGGTCGCCCACACCATCTTGTCCACCTCGTCCTCCACACAGGACGTGACGGCCGAGTTGCCGATGTTGGCGTTGATCTTCACCAGGAACCGCTTGCCGATGATCATCGGTTCGGCCTCCGGGTGGTGCACGTTGAGCGGGATCACCGCGCGACCGCGGGCGACCTCGGAGCGGACCAGCTCGGCGTCGCAGCCCTCGCGGATCGCGATGTAGGCCATCTCCGGGGTGGCGACACCGGCCTTGGCGTAGGCCAGCTGCGTCACCGCCCCGCCCTCCGGCCGCCGTGCGGCGACCCAGTCCGCGCGCAGGGCGGGCAGGCCCGCCCGCACGTCCACGGACGCGGTGTCGTCGGTGTAGGGGCCGGAGGTGTCGTAGACGTCGTGGTGCTCGCCGTTGCTCAGGTCGATGCGGCGGACCGGGACCCGCAGATCGTCGGGACCGTCCAGATAGGCCTTGCGCGACCCGCGGATCGGGCCGGTGGTGACCTGCGGACGCACGTGATCGGACAACGTCGTCATGGCGACTTCCTCCCTCGCCGGCATTACCCGGCTGGTTCAGCGGTCGGCGGTCGTACCCGCCCTCTCAGCCCCGCTCAGGAGCTCCCGCGTGTTCAGATGTGATCGAAACCGTAACCACGGATCAGCGCCGAGCGCCAGACCTGATCTCCGGACGGGACGCGGCGCGAGATCACCCGCGGAAGCGGAATAGCGCCCGTGCCTGCGACGTTGCGGCGGGCATGACGCAGAACGCCGAACTGAGCCCGACCGACTGGGTCCGTGACCAGACCGAGAAGATCATCGAGAGCGGCACCACCGAGGGCGTGACGGTGCTGGACCGCCCGATCATCCTGGTCACCACGACCGGCGCGAAGTCGGGCAAGCAGCGCTACGTCCCGGTGATGCGGGTCGAGCACGACGGCAGCTTCGCCATGATCGCGTCCAAGGGCGGTACCCCCGAGCACCCCGCCTGGTACCACAACGTGGTCGCGAACCCGACCGTCACGGTGCAGGACGGCGCCTCGACCGGGACGTTCGTCGCCCGCGAGGTCACCGGTACCGAGCGCGAGCAGTGGTGGGAGCGCTCCGTCGCCGCCTACCCGCCCTACGCCGACTACCAGACCAAGACCGACCGGGTGATCCCCGTGTTCGTGCTCGAGCCGCGGGGCTGAGCTCGCGCCCCCTCGCACTCATGGAGCTTCCGTGTCGCGGCGCCGCACGAAAGGGCCACGATTGCGGCAGGACCCGGGACCGGCCGGGGGCTCACCGCACACCGCACGTGCACACGGGCCGGCACCTGATCATGGTGTCGGCGGCGTGTGACGTGTGTCGCTTGCGGATCGGTGACGGAGGGGGCACCGTCGGTGTCTCAGGTTTCCGTCGCAGTCCCCGTTTCCCGGGAGACTCGGAGCGGAGCCCGGACCGGGCCAGTACATGGCCCGCGACCTGCAGGAGAGTTGGCGCCACGATGCCGTTCGAATCCGACACCGGTCCCTCCACGAACGACACCGCCGCACCGGCCGACCCGGACGGCGCCTGGCGCGACCGGCTGGTCGAGCTGCACGTCCTGGCCGAGAACGGCGACGAGGCCGCCGCGGGCGAGGCGCAGGCCTGGATCGCCTCCGACGAGCGGGCGCGCCGCGCGTGGCACGAGATCGAGTCCACCTGCCACCAGCTGCGCGGGGCCTGAACCCACCTCATCGGTCGCGTTCGCGTCCCGGCTCGGTCACCGACGCGAGGAGCGGTCGGCTGGCCGCCGTCGCACCGAGCACGCTGAGCGTGCCGGCGGCCAACAGCCCGCCGAACACCACCAGCCCGCCGGGTTCGAGCGCGGCGCTCGCCATGACGAACGGGGACGCGCAGAGCAGCCCGAGCGCCAGCGCGATCGCACCGTTGGCCAGCAGCGGGACGAGCGTCTCCGCCCGGCGGGCCCGGTCCAGCACGGCCAGCGGGGTGCCGGTCAGCCGTTGCAGGTAGAGCACGTGCCGGTGGTCGAGGACCCGGGCCGCGGCGGTCGTCCCGGCCGCGGTCGCGGCGAGCAGGAACGTCGCGACGAGCACCACCAGCGCACCGAGGCCCAGGTCCGCACTCGAGACCGTCTCGCCCTGCGCTGCCTCGGCCGGGGTCAGGGCGAGCGTTCCCGGCACCGCCCGGTCCAGCACCGTGCGGACGCGGTCGTGCTCCACCACCGGAGCCGCCACCGTGAGCGCGACGAACCCGTCCCGAACCGGGACTGCCTGTGCCGACTCGTCCGGCTCGGCCTCCGTCGTCACCCCCACGCCCGGGCCGAGCTCGGCGCGCACCCGACCGGCGACGGCCTCCGCCCGGGCAGCCGGCACCGGCATCGTCACGACGTCGGTCCGGCCCTGCTCCACACCCGCGAGCGCGGACGTCAGCGGTGCGAGGAACCCGGCGACGAACACGGCCAGGGTGAGCCCGGCCAGCGGCCGGAACGCACCCTTCGGGTCGTCGAGCAGGCGTCGTCCGGCCAGCAGCCGGTGCGGCGAGCGGGCCCGCCCGGCCATCGCGGTGCCGACCCCGCGCACGACCAACGGGCCGATCACACTCACCGCGCCGAACAGCGCCAGCATCCCGACCGCGAACACCGGCCCGGCAAGGGCGATCGGCGAGGTTTGCAGAGCGGCGTTCGCCACACCGAACACCACCACCGCCGCGACCGGGCCGAGCACCCGCAGACCGCGCACGACCTGCGGGTCCCGGCGCCGGGCCACCCCCAGCGGGCTGATCACGACCCGGCGCAGCCCGGCCACCGCCGATGCCGTGGCCAGCAGCGTGATCGCGACGAGCACCACGAGCAGTGTCGACGGTGAGGGGCGCACGTCGGCGGCGAACCATCCGCCGCCGGCCAGCGGGATCGACGCCAGCGCCGGGGCGGCGGCCCATTCCAGGGCGATCCCGGCCAGCGCTCCGGCGAACGCCGCGACGCTCACCTCGGTCACCGCGACCACGGTGATCCGCGACGTGGACGCGCCGAGCAGCCGCAGCGTGGCCAGCCGCTCCCCGCGCCGGGCCGCGGACAGTCGCGCCGAGGCACCGATCAGGCCGGTTGCGGGGAACAGCACCAGCGCTGCGGCGACGATCGTGAGCTGCCGGTAGATCTCGGCCATCACCGCCGCGTCGTGCCCCGGCGCCGCGGCGTCGGCCGGCCGGTCATCCGGATCCTTCGCGGCGCCGAGGGCGATG